>JAHIVQ010000112.1 GCA_018816585.1 Nanobdellota archaeon | reverse complement strand
TAAATGTTTTGGTTGATTACTTTGAAGTTTTGAACTTTTAGGAAAAGTTCGCAAAAATAGGTGACTACAAAAATAGCTTAATGTAGACATAAAAATAGAAACATTTAAATATGTAGTCACATATATACACATATGTATCTAGAAAAAAGAAAATCAAAGGGGAAGATGGTGTATTATCTTAGTCATTCTTTCAGAGAGGGTTCTAAAGTTTATAAATTCAGGAAATATCTTGGTCAGGATTTAAATCCAGAAATACTGATGCAAAGAAAAAAAATAGCTGAAAAGCTTATTCTTGAAGAAATATATAAATATAATATTATAAAAGACCCATTGCATTTCGAGCTTTCAAAAAAAGAATTAAACCTGATAAAAAAATTAGAATCTGAAATTCCTTTAAAAATAACTCATTTATCAGAAAAACAATGGGAAATATTCTCTGAATTATTCACTTATAATACAAATGCAATAGAAGGCAGCAGAATAAACAGCATTGAAGTCAAGGATATTTTAGAAAAAGATAAATGGCCGGACAAGTCAAAAGAGGACATTGCAGAAACATATGGAGTAAATGAAGCAATAGATTTTGTAAGAAAAACAAAAGAGCATATATCCATTGAATTTATAAAAAAGATTCATAAAATTGTATTCAAGAATTCAAAGCCGTTTGCAGGAAAATTCAGGAAAAAAGGAGAAGAGGTTGTAGTAATGGGTAAAGAGGGTGTTGTTCATGAAGGTGCTCCCCAGGCAAGAATAAATCATTTATTAAATGAACTTATAGAATGGTATGAGAATAATAAGCAAAAATATCCTGCATTAATTCTGGGTGCTGTTATTCATAATCAATTTGAAAATATACATCCTTTTGTGGATGGAAATGGAAGGGTTGGAAGAATACTTCTTAATAATATTTTATTGAAACATGGATTGCCTCCAATAAACATTGATTTTAAAAACAGAATGGAATATTATAAGTCGCTTCAGGCATATGAAAAAAAACAGGATTTGAAGCCTACAATAAGTTTATTTGTGAAAGAATACAGATATTTGAAGAAAATACTGGATAAAAAATGATTTTTTTGGATTAGCTTTGAACTTTTGGGAAAAGTTAGCAAAAACTATCATTTATATAATTTTATCTTTTGAAAGAAAATTAAAAAATTTATTTATTCTAGTATCATACCTATTACAAAAATCACAATAATTAACTGGATTAATATTTTCTATGATTCTTTTTCTTGTTTCTCCTTCCCATATATCTTTAAAACTTTGATTATAGATATTACCTAATGGTTGACCTGATATTTTTCCCTTATTATAATAGTAATGAACACAGGGATAAAAATTTCCATCTGCACCAATAACTGCATTAATATTATGAGCATAACATTTAGAAAAATTTGCCTTTGGTTTATTTCCTCTAAGTTCAGAATTTATTTCTTCTTTAGTTTGCATAGGCATAGCTCTAAAATTAGAATCTGAATAACTTGAAGCTTCTTCTAAAATTTTATTAAGCTCTTTAATTTGTTCTTCAGAAAATACTGTTCCTTTTGGTAAATAAGGAATCTTAAACTGAATTATATCTGAACCTGCTTCTTTAACCAATTTAGTGGCAGTTAGTATTTCATGAAAATTATCAGATTGAAGAATATAACCTGTAGTAAATCTCAATTTATTATTATATTTTCTTTTATATGAAGAAAAAAAGTGGATATTGTCAATAATTTTATCAAAAGTTAAATCATTCTTAGGTTTAAGATTATTTTTAAGTTTGTTAAAAGTTTTGTTGGTTCCTGCATCTAAACTTACACTAACATAAGTAGATCCAATTATAGAATCATATATATCCGGAGTTAAACAAATTCCATTAGTTATTAACCCCATTTTTAACCCTTTATCAATTCCGTATTTTATACCTTTAATTACACCCTTATTTATTAGAGGTTCACCAGACATTCCTGCAAATCTTATTATACCTTCAATATTGTAATCTGCAAACTGATCAATAAGGTTTAATATAATACTTTCAGGAAGCATTTTTTCAGAAGACATATAATTTCTATGGCCTCCGCGACACCATACACAATTAAGATTACAGACTTCTCCAGAAAGAACTTCAATATGTAATGGTTTTG
Source organism: Nanobdellota archaeon (assembly GCA_018816585.1). Classification (GTDB taxonomy): domain Archaea; phylum Nanobdellota; class Nanobdellia; order SCGC-AAA011-G17; family JAFCDX01; genus JAHIVQ01. The sequence continues at coordinate 2,537 of JAHIVQ010000112.1, read as the reverse complement.
TGATATTACCTTTTAGTATATTTTCAAGAAGAGTTTTATTTTCATTTAATAACTGAAATTCATAATTAAAAGGGTACTCATTTCTCTTCAAATAATTTTCAAGTTTTTTTTGTTTCATAAAAAGAAAATGAGAAAAAGCAATAAAAATCTAGGTTTTATCCGACGATATCTGATAAAAATTTTAAAAAAATCGTACTAATTATTACTTAGTAGTATAATTTTTATTTATGTATAACTTACTTTATCCTACCTTAGTAAGATATTTAAATGATTAAATGATTGAATATATATGAAAAATAAAATATCTATAACAATAAATGAAAAAATTCTTAGGGATGTAGATGGAATTGTTGATAATCTTTACATCAGAAATAGATCTCAAGCTTTTGAATATTTGATTAAAAATGCATTAAAAGAAGATAAGGTAGCTGTAATACTAGTGGGTGAAGGAAGAAGTAATGTACCTAAAAGATTAAAAAACAGGTATGCCCTTAAAATAAATCATTTAACTTTAATTGAAAAAGCAATAAAAAAATTAAGTGATTCTGGATTTAGGACAATATATTTAATTGCAAATCACAATATACTTACAGATATATTTAAAATAATAGGAAATGGAACTGATAGAAATATAAAAATAGAATTTATTAATGAAGAGAAGGAAGAAGGTTCTGGTCAGGCGCTAAAATTACTTAAAGGAAAAATAAAAACAACTTTTTTAGTTGTTCAGTGTGATATTGTTTTTGATGAAGTAAATTTATTAGAGCTTTGGCAACAGCATATACATGATAAAAATATAGCAACAATAAGTGTATATAGTTCTATTACTCCAGGTAATCAACTTTTATTTGGTTATGTTAATCTTCAGGGAAATAAGGTTATTTCTTATGTAGAAAAGCCTACACCAAGAAGTTTAAGATCAACAATATTTTCTGGGGGGATATTTGTAGCTGAACCAGAAATACTTAATTATCCTGGAAAAAGTCTGGAATTGGATATTTTTCCGGAATTAGCTAAAAGAAGGCTTCTTGGAGGGCAGATAATGAATACAGAGCATCTACATATACACACTCATGAAGATTTAGTTAGAGTTAGGAAGAAAATTAGTTCATTTTAGCTTTGAGAGACAGATTCTCTCAGCTCTTATTGTTAATTTGGAACTTTTGGGAAAAGTTCGCAAAAACTATATAAACTTCTTTTACTTTATAGATAGATAAATTATAGACTATCATTAACAAAACCATAACTTTTATATATATCATAAATGGATAATATTATCTAAAAATGGATAACAAATTAAAAATTATCAATTATCTGGGAAAGAATCTAAACCAGTCATTTAGCATGCACGAGCTCAGCAAATTAATAAAAATACCTTATGCAACATTTTACAGGACAATCCAGGAGATGAAAGACTTAATAAGAATGCAGAATATTGGGAAATCAAAGATTATATCCCTAAACACAGAAAACCCTGCAGTCAAGTCATACCTGATAATAAGCTCGGATGAAGAAAAAAAAGATTTTCTCAAGAAGCATTCAATCATAAACAAAATTGCTTCAGAATTGCAGACAAAAGATACAGTGATATTATTCGGAAGCTATGCAAAAGAAAATGAAAAAGAGTCTTCAGATATTGATATGTTAATCATAAGTAAAGACGGTAAAAAAACAATTTCTTTCTCAAAGTATGAAATTTTATTCAAAAAGAAGATTAATCCCATTTTTATTACAAAATCTGAATTTAGACAGATGCTTAAGGAAAAAGAAGAGAATGTAGGAAAGCAGGCCTTAAAAAAGCATATAATACTTCAAAATCCAGAAAACTTTTGGGGTTGTGTTTTAAATGGATAATTACAAAGAGCAATTTGATGAATTCGTGAAGAATAAACGCATTACTAAATCAGCAAACACATTCAAGATCAAGTTATTCTTAGATAAGGGAGAAAACAGCCTTCAGATAGCAAAGCATCATAAGGATATTATTCTAAAAGAAGGAGAGCCAAAAAAATTGTACTGGAATTATTGGGCAATAACCATATCATATTATTCCATGCTTTACAGTGCAAAGGCGCTTATTCTCAAAAAAGGCTATGAAGTGCATGACCATGATGCAGCGCAGGTTGCATTGGGGTATCTTTGCGTTCCTGATGAAATTGAAAAAGAAGACCTTGAGATATTAGACCAGTCTTTCAAGATCTTTGAGGATGAATATGTAAAATATTTTGAAGATGCAAAGACAGAGAGTCATATAGCAAGATATTCTGCAATTAAGACTTATACTGAAAGAAGGCTTGAGGAAATATATGAAAATGCAAGGAAATTTGTGGCAAAAATATCATTAATATTAGGGAGGGAAAAATGAAATATAAACAAGTTTGAATCTAATGAAAGAGCGTCTAAGATGTTTAAGCTTTGAACTTTTAGGAAAAGTTCGCAAAAACTATTTAAAGAAAGAAAACAATTATTGAAGATGAATAGTACAATAAAACAAAAGATTTTTAAAATAGTTTTTACTCCTAAATTCAACATACTCC
>JAHIVQ010000014.1 GCA_018816585.1 Nanobdellota archaeon | reverse complement strand
TGGCTGCCAAGGCAATAAATATTCTTAATGAGCCAAATACACTTGAAAATTCAGTCAACTCAATATGGTATAAGTTAGGAAAGGGGGCTGGTGTTGATTCTATTGTTGATCTTGATTTTTTGGTTGAAGATCCTGATTTTGCAAAGGCTATTAAAGAATCCCAGGAAGAATTTTATAAGTATCAAAATAAGTTTGATGAATTCAAGGATGCTTATGATGTAAATAAACCAAATTCAAGCGCATCAAAAATATTTGAAATAGAAACTAAAAGGCAGGAAGTAAAAGACAAAACAGTAAATAAAACAAATTCTAAACAAGAGCCTTATTTTGTTAGTTTAGCACCAAAACAGAATGTTGTACATCCTAAAAAGAATATACAGAAACCAAAGACACAAGAACCAAAGAAAGAGATAGAAAAACAGGAAGTAAGAGAGAATAAAGATAAAAGAGACTTAGAGAATTTGATTAAATTATATACTTGCACTAGTAAAAATTTTGTTTATCCATACGATGAATCTACCTTTGAAACTTATTGGAATTCCTTTTATACAGAAAAACCTGCATTTGATGATTATTGGTTTTTATTTTCTCGTAAAAAGAGACAAGAACTTGAAGAGAAATATGGACCAAATGCACAATCTATAGTCAGAAATTGTTTTAATAGGGAAACTTATGATCTTGAAATAAAAGAATTAATTATTAAAAATCCATATGATCATACATCCAGTGCAAAAATTAGTTATAAATTTAAAGATGGAGAATTAAGAAACGAAACTATTATATTTTTCAAAGAAGGGCAAGATCAAATATGGAGAGTTGCAGAGATAGAAAAAGTAAATATGAATGTACAACCTGCTCCTCAACAAAATACAAATCAAGTTCATAATAGAAAAGTAGATTTTAATTTATTCTGCGGTCCAAATGCGCAGTTTGGAGGAATGTTTCATTATAGTGGAAAAAGAGTGTGCAATAATAAAACTTATCATTGTTATAATGATATTAATGATTTTAAAAGCAAGGTAAGATATGGTGAATTAGGAATGTGTGGTAATGTATTTGGTTATGAAATAACAGTTGATGGAAATATGATAGAATCCACTGTCCATGTTGATAAATCAACACATCATATAACCATGAATAATATACCAATTGACCAGCTTCCAGGACTTCTTGATAGAATAGAATCTATAAGAAAAGGAGAGCAATGAAATTAAACAAAAAAGTAATAATATTATTAGCAGCAATGGCTCTGACATATCCTTCAGCTAAATATATTAAAAAAAATTACATGCATGATTACGTAAAATCATCTGAAGTAATTTCTGAAATGCTGGTTGATAAAAGAAATTATTCTATAATGGTACAGGATGTAAAGAAACAAATTAATATCTTTAATGAAGCTATTAATAATAAGGATTATGAAACCCTTGATAATCTATTCTTAAAAGACTGTTATGGCATTCCTAAATCAAAGAGAAAAAATTCAATTGATAGTTTATTAAATAAAACACCTCATATAAAATTTGAATATCTTAGTGTTAAGGATGGATATGAAGTAGGTGTTAGTACTGGTGATGATGCAGATGTTTTAGTTGGAGATTCAATTAGTGACCTTCATTTTTATTGTGGGATAGATAGTAAATTAGAATATGATAATAATGGGATTTATTGCGTGCAGATTGCTTCTTTTAGGGATATAGATCATGCAGATAAGTATGCTGATAGTCTAGTTCATTCTGAGTTTGGGAGCAATATATATACTATTGACAAGGAAGTTAAAGAAGGACCAAGTTCTGGTTTATGGTTTGTTGTAAGAATAGGTAAATTTAAGGATAAAGAGATGGCAGAAGCTGTAAAAGAAATAATTTCAATGCAATTAGGTGTAAAAGATAGCTTTATATGTCAAGAAAAGTAGATTTTAGGAAATAGAAAAGTTTATATAAAAATATATCATTTTAGATAAAGTGATTAAAATGAGAAAAACACTAATAATTTTAATTTTAATGTCAATTTTCTTAGTTAGTTTTGTAAGTGCCATACAGGGAGACTTAGATGGTGATGGATATCTTCAAAGTGGAGATATAGTGCAGATGGAAAATTTAGTCTTAGGAATAACTACTAATTGTTATACCTATACAGGCGAAATAGTTGAAGATTGTAATTTAGATATGAATGTGGTAGACGTGAATGATAATGGTTTATTCAACAATGCTGATTTATTAGCACTTATAAATATTATATATGAAAATCCTTTGATTGATTTTGATAAAGACGGCTATTATTCAGATGTTGATTGCAATGAATTAAATTCAAGTATACATCCTGGAGCAATAGAAGTATATGGTAATGGTGTTGATGAAGATTGCAGTGGTGCTGATTTTGTATTAACTGGAAATGTGTTTGATAAAGATGGAAGGAGAATTTACAATGCACTAATTTCTGCAACTTGTAGTGATGAGAATGGTTATAATACAACACAAAATATATATAATGATTATGTTTTAAATATTAATTCCGCAGGATCATGTGAAATTACAGCATCTAAAGATGGATTTTCTTCTTTAATGGATCAATCTCAATCTGGAATCGGTTTTGATAATATGGATTTTGTATTGGACCAAAATGATTCTATTGCAGGAAACATAACTGGTTTTGTTTTGAGTACACCCCCAATATCAATATTAGGTAATGCAGAAGTACGAGTAATAGACGCTTCTACAAGTGAGATAATACAAATTGTTTTTGCGGATGTAACTGGACAATATGTAGTTTATGGTCTTAATTCATTAAAATTTTATAATATAAGTTCAATATATTCTGGATATATTTATCCATCATCTGATGATATAAATTTTCCACCACAATACAACGTCCCAGTTGAAGCAGGGCAAACAAATTCTGGAATAAATCTTTGGATGGATGAACTTCCAACATAAAAGGAGAAAAAAATAAAATGAAACATATCAAAAATTTAATTTTAGTTTTAATGCTAATAATAATTTCAGTTAGTTTTGTATATGCTGCTGACAGTTCAGGTATTGTAAAAATGAAGGTTGGTTTAACTGCAAATCCATTATTAGGAGCTACAGTTAATATAATAAATGTATCCCAAATTATAGGGACTGATTATAATTATTCAAATTCATTAGTTACATTAGTAGATGGAGTTTATACTTTTACTGGTCTTAATACAATGACTGCTTATAAAATAACAGTATTGTATCCAGGATTTAGTGATAAATCAAATACTGTTATTAGCATAATGGGGGAAAATATGCTGTGGAATCCTTTATTTATTTGCTCAGATGTTGACCTAGATGGATTTTACGAATTATCATGTGGCGGAACAGATTGCAATGATAAGGATGATTCAATTAATCCTAGTGCAACTGAAGTATGTGATGGTGTTGATAATAATTGTATTAATGGCGTTGATGAGGGATGTTCTGGTTTAAGTTCACAAGGTTCTTCAGGCGGTGGAGGTTCTAATAGCCATCCAGAAGTTATTACATCAACACCAATTATAACAGAACCAATAGTAGAAGATCAGGCACTGCAAACAGAAGATACAAATGCTCCTGGAATAACTGGTGCAACTGTAACAAATACAGGCAGTGGAAACTTGTATATAGCAGGATT
>JAHIVQ010000111.1 GCA_018816585.1 Nanobdellota archaeon | reverse complement strand
TTATGTTTTAGTTGGAACAAAAGAAGCAGAGGAAGTTTCATTTGCTTCTACAGCACATGGTGCAGGACGTGTATTGTCAAGACATGAATCATTAAGACAATTTAGGGGAGAGACTGTTAAAAAAGAACTGCATGAAAAAGGAATTGAAGTTAAATCTGGTTCTTGGGATGGTTTAGCTGAAGAATCACCTGGCTCGTATAAGGACATCCATGAGGTAGCTATGGTATCAGATAAAGTAGGAATTGGATCTAGAGTTATTGCATTAATCCCTTTAGCATGCATCAAAGGTTAATAATTCTTTTTTTGTATCTTCAAAAATATTAATCATTTCTTCACATTTTTTTGTGGTGATATAAAGACTTTTGTTCCTTTTTTTATATCTATTTAAATATCCTCTTAAAAAATTTCTGTACAAATACATTTCAGCTGTGTTATAAGGTAATTTATGCAGTTTTGAGAAACTTTTTATTGAATAAATGTTAAACTTATTTAATCTATTATACAAACAATTAAAATAATAATTATTTATCATATAAGAAACTAATTTTTTCCGATTATACTTATGCTCTTTAAATACCTTATTTTTTAATAACCACAGGCAATTTTCAAATTTTGTTGAAAGATATATCTTAATACCATCTACTCTTGCTTCAATATTTAACATCTTAAGAATGTTTACTATGTCTTTTTGTGCTTTTTTATCTTGTTCTGAAATAATTACTGATAATTGTCTATTAGCTTCATTTACTATTACAGTACCATCTCCAATTAAATCCTTTATTATAAATCCTTCAGCAAATTCCTTTAGAGATTTTGAAGTTGTTTTGTTTGGAATATATAATAATGAACTTCTCATTTTTATTAGCATATTAACCATAATTAAATTTAACAATTTGGAATTAATATAAATTCCATAAATAACATCAATTAAATTTTTATTTTTAGTAATTGTTATAGGTTTGTTTATACAAAATGTATTCTTGAAAGTTTTTAAGAAATTTTTAAGAGAATCATTATTAATATTTGGTTTATGATATATTATGTAATTCCACATATCTTCAGAAATTCCAAACGATTTTGTTATATCTATAAACAATTTATGTTCACTTATAAATTTATTTGTAAAAGTAAATTTATTCTTTTTTCCACCTTCAGCTTGCATTAATCCAAAGAATTCTCCTAATTTTTTGTCTATTTTGACAAATCTTTTAAGTTCAATTTCTTTAGATTTTCCACCATGTCCACTACAATACCAAACTTTTAACCAATTTTCATTATTTCTTAAAAATTCTTCAACCATAATTGTTTTATTAGAATTTGTCTTAATTGGTATATTATTCAAAACATCTAAATAACCACCTCTAATTAAGATATCTGATTTTACATTATCAACTTTAGATATTTTTAAGTTGATAAAATCTCCTTTTTTTAGATTTATTTGTTTTGCATAATCTTTTGGTACACCTTTTTTAGTTTGTAAATTTGTTCTGCATTTTGGTATATTAGGTATTCTGCCATAATAAGTGCAAATTTTATTGTTTTTATTAAGAATAACTTTAATATAATCATCTGTTTTTGCTTGAATTTTTCTTAATTCTAGTCTTGGGATCGTAAATCTAAACTTTCCTTTATATTCTTCTACTCTTACTTCTGCCATACTCAATATAATCAAATTTTCCCTTATAAACCCTGCGCGCACACCTTGCAAGTTGCAATTTACTCTAAAATATATATTGGAGAATATAAGTATAACTATAAAATTTTAGGATCATTTTGCAAAAAAGGTAATTAAGCCTTAAAACCCAATAATTTAAGGAATTTCGTTAAAAGTGTCTTATATGCAATTGATTTTTGGGTTTAGGAAAGTTCCTCCCCTTATGCTTCGCACTAGAGAAATTACTTAATTCCTTGAACCAAATAATAATCTCCTAATACCCACGTACTTTTCAACCAAGGTAAGGGTTGAATCTTAACATCAAAACCTGACTCTCGCATAGATTTTGCGCATTTCTCTGGATTAAAGTGCCTCTTTATCAAATCTGAATACCCTTCGAATATATTTTCCAAAATTAGTAACTTCCCACTTTCGCTTAATATTCTTCTGAATTCTGTAAATACAGGTTTTTGTCTGCTTAAATAATTGGAGCCCCAACAACCAACTGTCTGAAAACTTCCATCTGCAAAAAAATTCATTTGCTTTCCTTTAACAACCTGTTCCAAATCATAAAGTATCTTTATTCTTTTGGGATAAGCATATCTTTCCAACATTTCTTTACAGAAATCCAAAGCAACAACTTCAGTAATATTTAAAGAATCATCAAAATAGGAGTTGAACCCACACATTGTTTCCAAAACTCTCCCACTTGCTTGTGAAGTAAGGAACTCTCTCACTTCTTTTTTTCTTGGTCCGCCTATATCTCCTGGCATTTGAATTGCCTTATGTGCCCATTTTTGAATAGATTTTAAGTCTTCATAATTAGTTTGACAATATATATTCATCTTTGGTAATATATTTCTTACTCCTTCAGCATCTCTCTTTTTTATTGCTTCTTGCAATTGATGAAATAATCTTTCACCCTCTTTACCAAAAAAACATCTTGATTTAAAGGTAAATGATGTTTTCTTACTAAATTGTTTCCACCACTCGCTAGCTCCTTTATCATGCCATAAATCAAGAGTTACCATTAATCCTGCATTATATTTAGGCTCTCTTTCTGCAACTTCTGTAACATAAATTGGTCGTTCCATATTAATCTCCCAGAATAAGCTTCTGAGGTGCTTTCACCTCTTAAAATAATAAATTTTAAGGTTTTATAAAACTATCCATTTCTTTTTTTAAATCTTCTATATTTTTTAAAGTACTTATTTTTCTCCTTAGAGATACAACATTTCTCATACCACTGCTGAAATTTAGTGCATGTCTTTTAACAAATTCAAATTTAGGATATCCAACCTTATCTGCTATTTTAGTATATTCAAAAAATAATTCAATTTTTTCTCTGTCTGAAATTTTTTTCTCTTCTTTCTTTTTTAAGTAGTATTCAATTTCTTTAAAGATAGCTGGATTTGTCATTGCTGCTCTTCCAATCATTATAAAATCACATTTTGTTAATTGTAAAATATCATAAGCATCTTTTCCTGAACAAATATCTCCATTGCCTATAACAGGAATATTTACATTTTCCTTAATTTCTTTTATTGAATTCCAGTCTGCTTTTCCTGAATAACCTTGCTTTGGTGTTCTTGCATGAACTATTATTGCAGAAGCACCAGCTTTTTCAATCAGTTTTGATATCTTTATTGCATCTTTATTAAGTCTTATCTTTGCTGTTACAGGAATTTTTACATTTTTTACAATACCATCAATGATTTCAAAAATTCTTTTTGGTCTTTTTAATAAAGCTGCTCCTGAACCTTGATTTATTACCTTAGAATCAGGACATCCAAAATTAATATCTATTATATCTGCTGTTTTTTCAGCAATCTTTGCTGCATACTTCATCATTTCAATGTTTGCACCAAATAATTGTATAGAAATTGGTCTTTCTTCTTTAAATGATTCAAGTTTTTTTATTGTTGCTTTATTTTTCTTAAAAATAGCATTTGCATTTATCATTTCTGTACAAACTAGACCTGCTCCATATTTTTTACATAATATTCTAAAAGCAGGATCATTTATACCAACCATTGGTGCAAGAACCAGATTATTTTTTAAATTTAAGTTTCCAATTTTCATTATTCAATAGCCTCATTTAGAATTATAATTTTTTCTGGCATTCAAAGCACATTACTTTCTTCTTTTTTCCTTTTCCAATATAAGTCCCTTTAATCTTTTCTAGAAATGTATTTTCTATTGTTTTTTCACATTTAGAGCATTTTACCATATAATTAGCTAATAAAAACCTATTTAAATATTATTGGTAAGTATAGAAAATGAATCGTATAGCAATAATAAGAAAGGATAAATGTAATTTAAAGAAATGCAATTTTCTTTGTGCATCCATCTGTCCTATAAACAGAGCTGAAAAAGATTGTATTACGGAAGTAAATGGAAAAGCAAGAATTGATGAGGTTTTATGCACTGGCTGCGGAATATGCACGAAAAGATGTCCATTCTCAGCAATTTCAGTCTTAAATCTGCCTGAAGAACTTAAATCAGACCCAATACATAGATATGGAGATAATGAATTTGAATTATTCTCTCTTCCAATAGTTAAAAAAAACACAGTAATAGGAATAATAGGAAGAAATGGTATTGGTAAATCAACAGCCCTAGGAATTCTAGCAGGTAATCTTAAACCTAATCTCGGAGATTATAAAAATCCAGTATCAGATGAACAAATAATACAAAAATACTCAACAAGCTGGATGGGCGATTATTTTTCAAGATTATTTAATAAAAAAATTAAAATTTCATATAAACCTCAAAGAATAGAATTATTATCTGAAATTTATTCTGGAAAAGTAATAGACTTACTTAAAAAAAATGATGATAGAAAAATTCTTGATAAATTAATTAGAGAATTAGATATAGAAAACATAAAAGACAGGGAATTAAAGGATTTATCTGGTGGAGAATTACAAAGAGTTGCTATAATAGCAGCAATAATCAAGAAAGCAGATGTTTATTATTTTGATGAACCCTCTTCTTTTTTAGATATCACTTATAGAATAAAGATTGCAAAAGTAATAAGAGAGATAATAGAAGAAGAAAGTGCTGTTGTTGTAGTTGAGCATGATCTTGCAACTCTAGATTATATCTCTGATGAAATACAGATTGTTTATGGTGAACCATCATGTTTTGGTATCTTTTCCCAGTCAAAATCAGTTAGAAGAGGAATTAATGAGTATCTTGAGGGTAAATTAGACAGTGAAAACATAAGATTTAGAAATTATCCAATAAAATTCTTTGATTCTTCAACAGGAAAAACATTCAGCGAAGAAATATTATTTGAAATTCCTTCTTTAGAAAAGAAATTTGATAAATTCTCATTAAATGTTAATGCACTTAATCTGCGTAAAGGTGAAGTTTTGTGTATAATGGGTGCAAATGGACTTGGAAAAACCACTTTTCTTAATATAGTATCTGGAAATATAAAATCAGATACAAATGAGATTGATATAAAAGAAGTTTCTTACAAAAAACAATCTCTTGAGGTAATTGACAAAAAAGTAATTGATTTCTTAAAAGAAAAAGCAGGCTCAGAATTTTCCTCTGGCTGGTACAAGCAGAATATACTTGAAAAATTGAATATTCAATCAATTTTAATGAGTAACATGAAAGAATTATCAGGCGGTGAATTGCAGAAGGTTAATATTGCAGCAAATTTATCAGGAGATACCAAATTAGTGTTAATGGACGAACCAAGTGCATTTATTGATGTTGAAGATAGATTAAATGTTGCAGAAGTAATAAAAGAATTTGTAATAAAAAAAGAAATTTCTGCAGTTGTAGTTGATCATGATATACAATTCATTGATCATTTAGCTGATTCAATGCTTGTATTTGAAGGAACACCTGGAAAAAAAGGCATTGTAAATGAAGTTCTTCCTAAAAAAGCAGGAATGAATAAAATATTGAAAATGTTAGATCTAACTTATAGAAAAGATCCTATAAATAACAGGCCAAGAATAAATAAACTTGGATCACAATTAGACAGAGAACAAAGAAAAAAAGGAGTTTATTACAGTTAATTTATCTTCTTCCTACTTCTGTATGTCCAGGATCATAAACTAGAAAATCTTTCTGGGTTTCTATCTTATATTTTCCCTTAAGATATATCTCAGGAGCGGCAGTCATATCTCTTATTATATTTAATAAAAATGCTTCATCCGTAGAGCTTGTTAGCACAATTCCATTAATATCAGATTCAAATAATTTGTCTATATACATTTTTTCCATTTCTACATTTTTTTTATGTATTTTTTCTTCTAATGGATTAAAAGATACAATAAAAAGAGTATTATCATAATTTTGTCTTATCTCATATGAAGCCACACATATATTTTCATGAGTATTATTTGATATTTTATAAAATATAATCATATTATAATCATTCTTTTTATTTGACACTTGTAATAATAAATTATAATAATCAATTAGGGAAAAATAACAATTTGGTACTAAATTTTTATTAGAATTTATTCCTCTTTTTATCTTTTCTCTATTATTATGCGGGACTATACCAACTAAAGTTCTTTTTGTCATTTTACATATCTCTCTAGAATCAGAGAGGTTTTAGCCTCTTTTTATAATCTAAATAATTTGTTATTTAAATAATTAACCCTTAAACCCAGCATATATTAATGGCAAAGCAATTGTAGCATCGCAATTTACATTTACAAATTTTCCTTTTTCATTCATTTTACCCCATGAAATTCCTTCTTTTAATGGCGCACCAGAAGAACCACCAAAAGAAGCATTATCTGTTGTTATTTGTATTCCATATGAAGCCGGACTTGAAAATTGCATTGCCTGTTGAATATAATTTTTTGGAACACCCCCACCCACATAAAAAATAGCTTTTTTCTTTTCTGTCCATGCAATGTCTAATATTTCTTTTAAATCCTCAAACTCATTAAAACTGATTTTTTTATCCATCATTAAATTATTCCATATCATTAAACCAATTCCAGAATCTGATAAAGCAGGACAAAACACAGGTATTTTTTTTCTATAACAAGTTGTTAGTATAGAATCATCTTTATCTACTAATTTTCCAATCTCCCATAGAAATTCCTTTATTGTTTTCTTATCTTTTAAATTTTCAAAGTTTTTTTCAAAGAATTCTTCAAGATTTTGATATACTGAAGATTTCATAAATACATCATATATTCTGTCAATACCTTCTTTATGTAATTCAGCATCATTTGCATTTGCATCCCCTTTATAGTGCTTGTCTCCAAGAGCTTCAATTAAATCATGAGTCATATTAGCTCCTGTTGTCACAAGAACATTAATTATATCCTCATTTATCATATCTATAATTATCTGCTTCATTCCAGCTGGAACCATTGCACCAGCTAATCCAAAAAATAAAGTGCATTTTTCTTTTTTAGCTTCCTTTAATATTTCAACAGCAGTTGATATTTTATTTGCATTAAACCCGCAATTAGAAAAAGAATTAACTAAATCAATTACTTTAATTCCCTTTGTTATTTTGATTGGTTGAATTGGATCCATTTTCTTCAGTTATGAAAACTGCTGCTGCAACTACTGTTGTCCACTTTCCTTCTTTATCAGCCTCAGCTGATTGACAAATACCATTTGTTTTAAAAACCTTACCACTTGCCTTGTATACTTGCTCTCTTTCATCCCATGATGCATTAGGATCAAATTCTATTCCCAATGTTGTTGCAAGCATTGTTGCTGCAAGATCTTCAGCATACTCTCCTGCTTTTTTTTCAGTTTCTCCAAATCCATGATGTTCTGATAAATAACCATATTGTTCTGGTTCTGATGGCACTGCAAGTCCAATAGCAGCAGATAATAATCTATTTGGTTCATTTGTTGCTTCTCTTGCCATAACAGTAAATGTTATTTGCCCTGCACTTAATTTTTTTAATCCTTCATCTCTTGGTATCATCTTACATTTTGGTGGCAAGATACTTGAGACAGAAACTAAATTACATTTTTCTATTCCTGCATTTCTTAGTGCTGCTTCAAAGGATTTTAGTTTTTCCTTGTCTTTTCCAACACCCTTAGTGAAGAAAACTTCTTTTGGAACGAAATTCATTTGTAGTTTTGCAATTGGTTTAGTTTATAAATTTTATTATTTTTAATTTTATATGTCAAAAGTTTATTTGAAATTTTATGGATGTCAGGCAAACCTTGATGATGGTTCTATACTTAAAGGAATTTTAACTAAAAATAATTTTACATTTATTGATTCTGTAAAAGAAGCTGATATTATTATAATAGGAACTTGTATTGTTAAATCAGTTACTTCAAACAAGATACTTAATCAACTAAAAGAAATATATAAATTAAATAAGAAATTGATAATAGCTGGTTGCATGCCTGAATCTGAGACTAATTTATGCAAGAAATTATTCCCAAGGGCTTCTTTGATTAATACTTATAATCTTACAGATATACTTGATGTTGTAGATGAGTTATTAAGCGGAAAAATAACTTATCATTTAGGTAAGAAAAAAGAATTAAAATTAGGGCTGCCAAAATACTTTAAAGATGTAGTTACAATACAGATTTCTTCTGGTTGCAATTCTAATTGTTCATTCTGTGAAACTAAGTTAGCTAAAGGTTATATTCAATCATATCCTGAAGAATTAATAATAAAAGAGATAAAAAATTATATTAAGAAAGGTATTAAAAAGTTTAATATAAGCTCAACTAATAATTCTGATTATGGTATTGATATTAAAACAAATCTACCTTCTTTAATTAAAAAAATAATTTCTATTGATGAAGATTTTAAAATAAGAATTGGAATGATGAATCCAAAGAATCTTCTTAATTATCTTGATGAACTTGTTGAAATTTATAAAGATAAAAAAATAATCAAGTTTATTCATATTCCTATTCAGTCAGGATCTGATAAAGTGTTAAAAGATATGAATAGAGGTTATAAAATAAAAGATTTTATAAAAATAGTTGATAAATTCAAGAAGGAAATTCCAGGAATAAATATCAGCACAGATATAATTGTAGGTTATCCAACAGAAAATCAAGAAGATTTCAATGAGACAATAGATTTAATTAAAAAAATAAAACCAGAAGTTTTGAATATATCTAAATTTGGTGCACGTCCTGGAACAGTTGCAGCTAAATTAAAATCACTAAAGTCAGAGATTGTAAAAGAGAGAAGTGTTTTATTAACTAAAGAATATAAAAATTTATAAAGGAGTATCTATTAAATTAATTATGAGATTAACTGATTGTTTAACTAGTCAAGAGCAACAAGAAAAACTCCTTGCTTCTCTATTTGATCCTATCCCTTATCCTCATCCAACTAGAAGAGAGATGAAAGGAACAAAAGAAAGTAGAAAAGAATTCTTTGATCAAAGGTGGGTTTACTTATTATAGGATATGGAGGATTTTGTTGGAGATATGAAATCTGAACCTTTTACTCTTTTAGAGGGCCTTTATTCAAATAAACATATTTTTGGAGAAAGAGAATTAACTACAAGCGAGTTGTCTAAAAGATTGAACAAATTGCATAATTGGAAAGATAAATATAATGGAATGTTTGTTGCAATTAGAGATGGTAGAGTAATAGCTGCTAAAGAAGAACTTCATTTATTGGATAAATATTGTGAAGAAAGAGGATTAAAATATCAAACTTGTATATTATTTTAAGTAAACTATATAAATATAAATCACTAAAATAGATTATGGGAAATCTCGATGCTCTGGATAAGCTTGCACAAATTTTATTAGATAATACACCTATTTCATTACAAGGCCTTATAGACCTTTATTGTAATGATAATCCTTTAAAAGATAGAGTTAGAATAGCTGACAATTTATTGGTACATTTGACTGCTTTTCGCTGTTGGGGTATGTTAATAGAGGATAAACATTCTGATTCTAGTTCATATATTATAACTCTATCTGAAAGTGGAATAAAACAGATAGAAAAAGTAAGAAGATCACAAATGAGTTATTTAAAATATTATTTTTATCAAGCAGTTGCATAATTTCAAATAAAGAATATAAAAAATTAATAAAAAAAGAAAAAGAGTTTATTTAACTCTTGTTGCTGCTTTAGATGCATCTTCTAATTTATTCCATGTTGGTTCAAACATGTTCTGCATTGCATTTGCAAAGTATGGTGTATTTACCCATATACCGACATCATAACTTGGATGCACTTCTTCATCATTTAAAGCCATAAACATTAATTCTTTTCCATCAACAATAACAAATCTTGCTTCTGGTTTGTTTATGTGCTTGACTTCAGCTATTTTGCTTATGTCTTTTAACAAAGCAACATTATCTTTTGTTACACCTGTTGCTATTCTTATCTTGACATTTTTGTTTTTTAATTTTTCAAGAACAGGTTTTAAGGCTTCCATCTTTCTAACAAAACCTTTTGATGTTGTAACAATTGTTACTGATTTTTGTGCACCTTTAAGCATTGTTTCCATATGTGTGTAAATATTGCCTCTTCCTCTAAGTGCACCAGCTAAATCTGTTGGTTCAATAAATTCAATACCTTGTTTATGTAATGTTTCAAGTTCTTTTAAAACATCTGTAGTTGTTAATTCTTTTAGTTTTTGGACATTATCTTCTGCATCTCTTCTAATAAGTTTTTTTACTCTTTCAACAACTTCTTTTGGCTCTACTGCAATGTACTTTATTGGCTTTCCAAGCTTCATCATCACAAACCCCTTTTTTTCAAGAGATTCTAAAATATCATATGCTCTTGATCTTGGAACATTACCAATATCGCTTAGCTCTCCTGCTGTTGAAACACCTCTAGAAAGTAAAGCAGTCCATATTCTTACTTCGTATAAATTAAGCCCAAAGAAACGTCTAAGTTTACTTAAAAACTCTTCTTTGACAATCATTCGCTAACCTCCCTAATATCACCCTCTTTTTTTTACTCTTGATTAGTATTAGGCGATACATAGGTTTAGTAGTAACTAACTCTTTATAAATATTATTATCCTAGAATGACTACTTTTTTCCTTTCTGGTATTTATAAATTCTTTCAACTTCATTTATTGAAGATACTTCATCTAATGGTTTTTCATTTCTTAACATAATAATTTTCGGAAAACGTAATGCATAACCTGATTTATAGGTTGGTGATTTTTGTATTTCTTCATAACCAACTTGTACTATTATTTTTGGTTTTACTATAATATTCTTTCCTTTTGTTTCAGTAATTAATGGTTTTAGTATTCTTGTTAGTTCTTTAAATGTAACTCCTTCTGATTTTTCTTTTATTCCTGTTCCAACTTTTCCTATATCAACAAATTTATCTTTTGCTCTGCATGCGATTGTAAATGATGATAACCACTCACTTCTCTTGCCTTCTCCCCATTGTGCCCCTGTAATAACTAAATCTAATGGATCAAGAACTTGCTTCATCTTGCACATATAATTTACATATCTTCCTGGCTTGTATTCAGCATTTAGATTTTTTAATACTAGACCTTCATAACCCTCTTTTATTGATTCTTTAAAAAATTCATTTGCTTTTTTTTCATTGTCTGTTACTAATTTCTTTGTAAGTACAATATCATATCTCTTTTGTTCAACTATTTTTTCCAGAACTTTTCTTCTTTCTTTTAGTGGTTCTTTTTCTATACTTTTTCCATTGTAATAAATTATATCAAATGCATTTATTTCAACAGGGAATTTTTTTGATATTTCTTCTATATCATATTTTCTTTTTATTCTCTGGGAAATACTCTGGAATGGAAGATATTTTTTTGTCTTTGGATCATAACCAACAAGTTCACTGTCAATTATATATGATTTTGCCTTGATTTGTTTTTTAATTATTGGAATTAATTCCTTGAATTGATTAGTTACATTTTCCATTCTTCTTGTAAATAAATAAATATTTTTTCCATCATTATTTATTAAACATCTAAAACCATCAAGTTTAACTTCAGCTTGCAATGGTTTTCCAAGATATTCAAAAGCTTCATTAACATTATTAACAAGAATAGCAAGCATTACTTTTGTTGGTCTTCCAGGTTCTAAACCAATTTTATTCAAGTATTTTTTACCTTTTTTTGCAAGAACAGCAACTTTACCATAATCAACAAGCATATTAAATGTTTTTTCAACTTCTTCAACAGGAATATCAAATGCCTTTGCTATCGAATCTCTTACTACTCCTTCTGAAACACCAATACGCATTTCATCTAAGATAGTACGAACAATAAATCTTGCTTCTTCTGGTTTCGCACTTGTTAATAATTCAGAAACTAAAGAAACTTTTCTGTCAACAGTTCCTTTCCCTTCTAATTCAGCAAGTTTTCTTATATTATCATAAACATGTCTTGTTGTTAATTCTCTTGTTGTCAAAGTTCTTTGCTTCTTTTCTTTTACAAAATTCTCTGTAACTATTCCAAGATCACCTTTCTTTTTCCATTCTTTTTCTATTTCACTTAGTGAATTACCTGTTGATCTTGCAATTACTTTCAGCATTAATTGCGAGCTCATTCCTATTTTTCTTTCATCAGATTCAGGAAATACACTTCCTTCTATTAAATGTATAATATATTCAAGCTCTTCTGCACTTATATCTTTGATAAAATTAGAAATAATCTCTGTTTTTTCCAACCTCTTTGTTGTTTTTTCAAGAGCTTCGTAAACTTTAACAAGCTTTAAATATTCCATTGGTTTACTTAATATAATATTAAATAAAAAGCTTTCCTTTACAATGGAACTAGACAAATGCATCAAAGAAAGAAGATCTGTAAGAAAATATACAAATAAGAAAGTATCTTGGTCTTTAATATCTAAAATACTTGATTCTGGTGTTCGTGCTCCATCTTCAGGAAATATACAGAATTATAATTTTATTGTTGTTCAGAATGCAAAAAAAAGAGAGGAAATTGCACGTGCAGCAGGCCAGTTATGGATGCTTGAATCTCCTGTTTTTATTGTAATATGCAATAATAAAGATAAGATAAAAAAATTTTATGAAGAAGATGCAGAACACTATTCAGTTCAGAACTGCGCTGCATCAGCTCAAAATATGTTACTGACAGCTTACTCTCTTGGATTAAGCACATGTTGGGTTGGTTCTTATGATGAAATAGCTTTACAAAGAATTTTGAAATTACCTGACAATGTAAAATTAGAAATGATAATTACAATTGGCTATTCTGATATAAAAATAAAGGAGCCAAAGAAATTTTCAGTAGATAGATTAACTTATTTTGAAGAATTTGGGAATACAAAAAAATGAAAAAGCATGTTATACCTGAAGATGTTATAGACTGGAATTTTTTTCAAGATTATCAAGCTTTAGCTAATATAAGTGCAATGGAAATTAGTGATATGCTTGCTGGAAGGCCTGCTAGAACTGATGGAATTAAAAGATTAATATTTAAAATAAATGGAGAAATTGATCCAAGGTATCTTGATAGAACTTCTGTATTAATATTAAATACTGCTTTAACTTCATCAAAACTTTATAAGGATAAATCAGATACTGTAGAAGGAGTAGTTAGAAGAACAAGAACAATTATTTCTAGACTTGAAAAAATATCTGATGATTATCCAAGAATCAGAAGATCAGAATTAATAAAAATGAAGGAATTTTGCCATAGCCTATATAAATCTGATAGATATTATGATCAATTAGCACATCTTGCTACTTATAGTTCAGCTTAATTTTAAAATTTATCTTATAATCAATTCTTTTTCTTATAAAAATAAGATATACCAAAAAGTATATAAATAAGTTAGACTTAGTTAAACTAAGGTTGTATAATATGGTACAAGCACTAGTTGAAATTGATGAAAATACAAATAGAGTATTGAATGTTGTAAAGGCCAAATATGGATTAAAAGATAAAGGTGAGGCTATACAAATTGTTGTTGGAAAATATATTGAAGAAGAAAACGAACCTGAATTAAGGCCTGAATATTTAGAGAAACTGCAAAAAATAAGAAAAGGGAAATATATTAAATTTAGTTCTATAAAAACTTTGAGAAAAGCAACTAGTTAAAAGAGGAAATATGCATAATTGGAAAATAAATGAGCATTTACAAGAAATTATGAAAAAATTATCTAAGAAAGATAAATCTCTCTATGAAAAACTTTTAAAGAAAATTAATGAAATTATTAATTGTGAGGATATAGAACATTATAAAAATTTAAGATATAATATGAAAGATTCTAAAAGAGTTCATATTGGTCATTTCGTTCTTGTTTTTCAATATGATTTTATTACAGATAATATTAATTTTGATGACTTTGATCATCATGATAATATATATAAAAAGAAATAATTATCCCATATAACTAAGTTCTTTTTCTTTAGCCATCTGCATTGATTTCTTGCCTTTGCTCATAATATCTTTTAATTTTCCTTCAAACTCAGCTGCTTTTTTTAATAATGGCTTATAATCAACACTTAATCCAAGATGTTTGTCAATTACTTCAATTGCTTTGGCTGCTGCAATACTATCAGGCAGATCAGTATGAGCTTCTGTAAATATACATGATATAGATTGTGATTTATTTCTTAATAATAATGATGCTGTAACACCAAGAACAACACCCTCGTTCATCTCAAGAACCCCTTCTTTTTTCATTTTTTCAGGTGATTTTGTTGAATAAAAATAAGCTTTTGGTGTTCCTGTTAATTCAGGTGATGCGACACCCTCAAGAGTTATTATTTCTTTTGCACCAAGATCTTTTGCCATTTTAAGTATTGTATCTGCAAGATCCCATTCAATTCCTGCAACATTCATAAGTGCATTTATAATTATTATATTTTCTTTTTTAGCATAATATATTTCAAGAGGTTTTATGATTGTGCTATTGTGAATTGCAATCATTGGAGAAACTTCCTTTACAATAATCTCACCTATTGATTTTGCATTTAGATGATCTATAAGAAATCCTGTTGCAATAGTACCAACTAAGCCGAAACTTGGAAATCCTTGTATTATTATTGGGCTTTTTGGCTTTTGATTAAGGATATACTCCATGGAGTTTATCACCTCAATAAAAATTATCAAGTATATCTTTATATGCTTTTCTATACTTTAGTGTCTATGAACAAGAAAGAATGGATATTTCATATAAATAAATTAAAAACAAAAGTTATTATTGAAAATCATGAAAAAGCAAAAGAATTACTGAAAAATTCTGTTGTTGATGCGGTAAAATCAAGAATACCAGAAAAAAAATTCGGAATTTTGTTTTCAGGAGGTGTTGATTCTTCAACAATTGCATTAATATCAAAAAAATTTACAAATAATTTTACTTGTTATACTGTTGGATTTTCAAATTCAGAAGATATTGAATCTGCAAAAAAAGTTGCAAAGGAATTAAAATTAAATTTAAAAATAAAATTATTAACACTCGAAGAAATAGAATCAAAAATAAAAGTTTTAGTTAAAATTTTAAAAACAATTGATGTTGTTTCAATTGGAGTTGGTCTTGTTTCTTATATTGCAGCAGAGCAAGCAAAAAAAGACAAAGTAAACATTATTTTTACAGGTCTTGGTTCAGAGGAAATATTTGCAGGTTATCAAAGACATAAAGAATCAAAAGATGTTAATAAAGAATGTTGGTCTGGATTAAAAAAAATGTTTGAACGTGATTTAATGCGTGATATACCTATAGTTGATTTTTTAAAAATGAAAATAGAAACACCTTTTTTAGATGATGATGTAATAAAAATAGCAATGCAGATTCCTGGAAAATATAAGATAAATGAAGAAAACAAATTAATTTTAAGAGAAGTCTCAAATGAACTTGGACTAAAAAAAGAATTTGCTTTCAGAAAGAAAAAAGCAGCTCAGTATGGTTCTAATTTTATAAAAGCACTTGATAAAATAGCAAAGAAAAATGGTTTTAAATATAAAAAAGATTATCTTAATTCATTGAAATAATCTTTTTTCTGCTGCTTTTAGTATTGCATGCAACATTTTTGAATAAGAATCTTTGGTTTCTTCAAATCCATACATTTTTGCAAGATGTCCATCATAACACCATCCTGGATTAGGATTTACTTCAAGTAATCTTGGTATATTTTCTGAATCTAATCTCCAGTCAAATCTTGCATAATCTCTACATTTAAGATTTTCAAATAATAATAAACTATATTCTTTTATTAATTTTTCAGCATCTTTGTTTATATCTGCTTTTTTTGATTTAAGATTAGAATAAGGTGAATCAGAATCCCATTTTGCTTCATATCCACATATTTGTTCTAAATTATTAGGTATTAGTGAATAATCTTCTTCAATTAAAGGCAGAACTTTATCACTAATAATTCCACAGCTTACATCATTTCCACTTAAAAATTCTTGTATAAGTATAGGCTCATCATAATCTTTTATTTTCTTTTCAAAATCAGCATGAGTTCTTATTACACTATCCTGTGTTATTCCAGAACTTCCATCACCTAAATTAGGTTTTATTATTGCAGGAAATTCAATATCTATATGCCTGTCTTCTTTTCTTGGATTAATTAGTATTGATTTTGGTATTGGTACACCCATATGTTTTGTGTGTTCGTAAACTTGAAATTTATTATAACATAAAACCATACATTTTTCATCAGCCCCAGTATAAGGAATTTCTAATGTTTCAAGCATTAAAGGTATTACATTTTCCTTTTTTGGATCATTATTAAAACCTTCATCACATAAATTAAATGCAATATCAATTTCTTTATTATCTCTTAATCTTCTTAATTCACTATAAAGAGTATCATGATCATCAAGATATTTAAAATTATAATCTAATTTTGAAAGAGCTTTTTTTAATTCATCTATTGTTTTGAAATCCTCTTTTCCAAATTCAGAGTTTGGTTTAACAAAATCCTGCTTCCTTGGGTCTCCTAAAATAACAGTAATATTTCTCATTTTTTAATAACCTAAAAGTATTATATACTAGAAAGTATATATTTTGGTATATACTTATATTTAAATATTTTCCTATATTGAAAATAAAATGAAATTAGGAGTATTATTTACAGGTGGAAAAGATTCTCTCTTGGCATTATACAAGAAAAAAGATGAAGTAGTTTGCTTATTGACTATGATTTCTGAAAATATTGATTCTTATATGTTTCATACATCAAGCATTGAAATAACAAAACTACAGGCAGAATCACTAAATTTACCTTTAGTACTAGGAAAAACAACAGGTGAAAAAGAAAAAGAATTAATTGATTTAAAAGAATTAATTAAAAAAGCAATTAAAGAATATAAAATTGATGGATTAGTTACAGGTGCTTTATTTTCAGAGTACCAATCTTCAAGAATTGATAATATATGTAAGGAACTAGGGATAAAATGCATTAATCCATTATGGCATATGGATCCTGAAGATGAATTAAATGAGTTAATAAAAAATAAATTCGAATTCATACTTACAAGTATAGCTGCAGATGGTTTAGATAAATCTTGGATGAATAAAATAATAACAGAAAAAGAAGTTATAAAATTAAAAGAATTAAATAAAAAATATGGCATTAATATGATTTTTGAGGGGGGAGAAGCGGAAACTTTAGTTTTAAACTGCCCTTTATTCAAGAAAAGAATAAAAATAATTGATTATGAAATTAAAATGGAATCAGAAAATTGCGGAAAATTATTAATTAAAAAGGCTGAATTAGTATAGATTATCAAATAATATTCTTATTTTTCATTATTTTATTTAGATAAATATTGAATATTTTTATTTTATCTGAGGGTATTAATATAGATCCTTTTGTTACGAATTTATCTCCAGATTTTCTCTTTTCCTGGATTATTAGAAATTTGCCAAATTCATTATCCATTATATCAAACCAATAAGTGCGGTTATTAATAGTTAATTTTTCAAAATCCAAGTAATGTAACCTGTGATTAGGATAATAAACTCTAGTTGATCCAAATTGTTTCATATAAAGTTCATTTTCATAAACAAGCAATTGAAGGTGTTTTTCCAGAGTTTTTCTTGATATTTTTGTTTCTTTTTGTATATCTGTGGTTGTTAATCCTTTTGGGTTTTTCTTCAAAAAATCGAGTAATTTCTCTTTTAAGATACCTTCTTTCTTAAACGGAGATATATTTTTCATATATTCTATAGTACCGAAATATTTATATATGTTTAGTACTATACTCTTAGTACCAAGATATAGGTGATTAAAATAGATATAGTTCATCTAACAGAAAAAGAGATGTTAAGAAGGAAATATAGCCCTAGAACTATTCAGACTTATAAAGATTGCTTAAAGAAATTTTTAAGGTTTTGTGATAAACCCCCAAGAAGTTTTACTAAATTAGATGTTAAAACATATTTAAATTTATTAGTTGAAAAAGGAGTTTCAGGAAGCACACTAAATGTCAATCTAAATGCTTTGGGTTTTGTAATTAGAAATATTTTAAACAAGAATTTTATGATTAAAATAAAATATTCTAAAACTCCAAAAAGACTCCCTATAGTCTTAACACAAGAAGAGATTATCAGGTTAATTAATTCAATTGAAAATACCAAACATAAACTAATGATAAAATTAATGTATTCAGCGGGATTCAGAGTTTCAGAATTAGTTAATTTAACAATTAAAGATTTTGAATTTGAAAATAATTATGGCTGGGTTAGGCATGGAAAAGGAAACAAAGACAGAATGTTTGTTATTGCTGCTTCTTTAAAAGAAGAATTATTAAATTATATTAATGAAAATAAGTTAAGTTATAATAACTATTTGTTTGAAGGTCGTATTGGGGCAATTAGTGTCAGATCTATCCAAGAGATACTTAAGAAAGCAGCTAAAACTGCTAAGATTAATAAAAGAGTTCACGCTCATGCACTCAGGCATTCATTTGCAACGCATTTAATTGAAAATGGTTATGATGTTGCATCTGTCCAAAGTTTACTTGGTCACAACTCTGTTCAAACTACCATGGTTTATTTACATATAGCTAAAATGAGTATGATAAATGTTAAAAGTCCATTAGATGACCTAAAAATAGAGAATAGTAGCAATATAAATCCAAATTACGAATTTGGAAATAATGAGGAGAGAGGCCTGATAAGGGGAAGATAATAAGGAATTCATATATGTACAGTTATACGCAATCGGCACGGGGCACTATAAAAGCAAAAATTATAAAAGGAATGATATTCTTATGAATAATATGGCTCAAAAATCAAAATATCAAATTTATCAAATAGCAAAATTTGT
>JAHIVQ010000110.1 GCA_018816585.1 Nanobdellota archaeon | reverse complement strand
GCCATGTCCATGCTCCTGGTTTTTTGGAATTGTATATATCTATATGATTTGTAGTTAAATGCTTGTACATATCTGTTACTTCCTGAGTGGATAATTGATTTCCTTTTGCATTGAATAATTTAGTCTTATTATTGTATGTATTTGTTACTTTTGTAAAGAAATTCATAAATATATTTGGAGTGGGCATGTATAATCCATTATTTAGTAATTTTTCATGAGTGCTATTGTAATTTAGATTATTGTAATCTTGAAGTTCATAAGGAGATATTAGTACTTGATTTCCATGCAAACTATTTATGTCTAAAATAATAAAATCATCTGCATTAATCTGTGTAATTGGATTTACAACTGGAGAGTTTGCTTGAACAGGATTTTGTTTTTGAGTAGGTTTTTCTTTTAGTCTTTTCTCTAGCTCTTTATATTCCTTTTCAAATATCTTTGTATCTCCAAAGTTTCTTTTCATTTTTTATTCCTTTGCTTGTTCTATTATTTTTTCATTGGAAATTTCCTTGTCAGCAGAATTTGCATAGTAACTAACAGCATCTCTCACAGGCTTCCATTCACCTTCACCACTTGAAATATCATCCAATAAAGAAGTGTTGGTTTTTCCATATAAAGCTAAAAGAAAAGCATCATAAATTTTTGGGAATTTCTCTCTTATTTCCCTTCTTCTTGAAGAATTCTCCCCAAATAAATTTTCAAATGCAGTATAATTATCTCCATTACATCTAGATTCAATATAATTCTGGGAAATAACTCCTGAATAAGGAATTGTCAATTTCAATGCATCCAAGAATAATTCCAATTCTGTTGAAGCCTTTTCTTTATTTGTTTTTGCAGGCATTTTTCCTGTTTCTTCTGCTATCATCTCTAATCCAGAAGTTAAGGCTATTGCTCCTAATATTGCTCTTTTAGACAAAGGATACATTTTATCTTCATCTGTAGCCTGATCTAATCCCTGAATATTAGGCCATAATTTTTTTAATGCTCTCTTGCTGTGCTTTGAAGTATTTCTTGCATAATCCAATCCAATATTAAAATAAGGCGCCATCAAGCATAAAATTGGAGATGCTGGTCTTTTCTTAAATTCTTCATGCATTTCTAAAATTTTATGTGTCAGACCCTCTCCTTCATTAGCAGGCATTGATGCCCTTGGATCTTTTTTATCGCCTGAAAAAATATCAAAAACATCTTCTGCAGTTGTAAAAAAATCAGGATGGGTTATATCTAAGGTCATATGCATTCTGTCTAGCAATGCAGCATCCATATCAAAAGTACTAGTATAGGCATTTCCTGAGTTTGCAGAGGCAAAACCTACACTATAACCTTTGTTTCCCAAAGGCAATATCTTTCCATGGAAAATTATTTTTCCATCCATTAAATTAAAAAAATAGTTTTGAGTTATAGGTGGGCATCTGTTCAGTTCATCAATATAAAATAAGTTTCTGTTTACATTTTTGGTTAATTCTTCAATTTTTGCAACTTCTTCCTGGCTTGCTTCTCCCCTTAAGACCTTGCCTAAAGTTTGCGCATTTAGCTGCCTGAATAATTCAGATGGTTCAAAATCAGGCCTTCCTTCTGCATAACAAACATTTTCTCCAAAGTAGGAATTTATATCATGAGCCAATTGGGTTTTACCTTCTCCTCTATCTCCAAGATAAAACATATTAAGCTTTGCTAGAAGCGGAGCTTTAACTAATACATCTCTTGCACTAAAAGGTATTCCTCCAAGTATGATTGGCTTAGAATTTTTATATGTTCCTTGCTCTAATTTGTCCAGAGTATCTTTAATTGTCATTTTTATTTTCCTCCAAGAATTTGTCCAAACTATATTCTAAAATATGAGATTTATTTCTAAATTTTCCAGATTCTATTATCTTTTCAATTAATTTTATTTTGTTTTCATCAATTGTTATGCTTAATTTTTGCTTCATTTTTTAGTATACACTACCATAAAGTAGTATAATATATCAGTTTAGAATCTGAAGTAGTATATAAAGCTTTTGTTTTTATAATTACTTAGAAGTGATAGCATATAAAAGAAGAACTCTTTTAAATAATTTTTATTAAATAAAGAAATGGAAAGAAACAAATTTGGAGCAACTTGGAGTTATCTTCCTGAAGGATGTAGATTATGCTTAGAAGGAGCTAAACTAGTCTTGTTTATTACGGGAAAATGTAATTCAAAATGCTGGTACTGCCCAATATCATTTGAAAGGAAAAATAAAGATTTAGTATATGCAAATGAAAGGCCTGTTAAAACCCCTGAAGAAGCTGCAGAAGAAGCAATTGAAATGAATGCTCTTGGTGTTGGAATAACAGGAGGAGAGCCATTTCTTGCAATAAAAACAGTTGTTAAATACTTAAAATTTTTAAAAGAAAAATTTGGAAAAAACTTTCATGCTCACTTGTATACTTATGGAAATCTAGCAAATGAAAAAAATATCAGAGAATTAGAAGAAGCAGGATTAGATGAAATAAGATTTCATTCACTAAATGGTATTGAGCATGCACTAAAAAGCAAGATGAATGTAGGTATTGAAGTTCCTGTAATTCCAGGGCAAAAAGATTATTTAAAGGAAATAGTTAATTTTTGTTCTAAAAATAATATTTTTCTAAACTTGAATGAATTTGAATTTTCAGATACAAATATAGAAGAAATGGAAAAAAGACATTTCAAGCATCCTGAATTCAGTTATGCTGTTGAAGGTTCAAAGAAATTAGCATTAGAAATAGTAAGATATGCTATAAGCAAGAATGTAAAGGTTAATTTTTGTTCTCTGCAGAACAAATATTATGGTCAATTAAATGAAAGAAACAAAAGAAGAGCTGAAATTATAAAAAAATCCTGGCAAAAAATAGATGAAAATGGAATGTTAGTATTTGGCGCCTTGGAATGTGATGAAGAAATAGCTAAGAAATTAAATTTAGAATATGATAAAAAAGAAAAATATGCTGAATGTGATTTGAAAGATTTAAAATTACTAGCTAAAAAATACAAATTAAAAGCATACAAAATTATATTATATCCAACTTACAAGCCGTGGGTCTTTGAAAAAGATCCTGTAAATTAGGAAAGTTTTTTAAACATCTTACTTCTAATTTTAAAGATGGGCCCATAGCTCAGCCTGGTAGAGCACTGATTAACAAATGTTAAGTGCAAGTCTTATATGACATATCTAGGATATGAGCTAAGCCAGCCAGAAATCGGCTAATGGTCGCGAGTTCAAATCTCGTTGGGCCCATTTTTTCTTTTAAAAAAATAATATAACTAAAATAGCAAGGATTATCATATTACCAAAATCTGCAATAGAAGTTGTTATAGGTATCAAAAAATTATTTGGGTCCTCTTTTTTCTTGTAAAAATATAATCCTGCAAAAACAGAGATGAAAAATAATATATTAACAATTATTACAACATCTAATATGATTACTAAAAATATTTTACCAATTATTAATAAGCTTAATTTATAATCAAAAAAGAATGAAATAATAAAAGAGAGAATTATACCAATAACAGTAGTTAATATTGAAATACCAAATATTTCAAAGAATAAATTTTCTAATTCTTTATTCTTCCATAAATTCTTCTTTATTTTGTCCTCATATAACATTGTTGAAAACCTGGAAGAGATAATAGAACCATAACTTCCAATCATTCCATTTAAAGTAGGTAATAAAATGATAAGAGGCATTATTACAATAAAGAGATTTTTTATTGATTCCAAAGCAAAACCACCAAAAGAACTTAGTATAGAAGCAAGTAATAAAATTTTAATACTTTCTTTGATTATAGTCTTAAAAATATTAGTGTGTGGTCCATATTCTTTTATATAAAACAAGGTTTTTTTAGAAATTTTATGCTTTTTATGTAGCTTATGTATTAATGGATGATACTTTTCTCTTTTTATTTTTCTTAACATCTCTAAATGTTGCCTGGGAATCTTCATATTATCACCAATACTATTAGTAATGAAACAATGCTTGTAATATCTCCAGTTGACATAATAAATGGACCCATTATATTATTTGGATCATGCCCTTTTTTAAATAAATAAATTGTAGTAAATAATGTTAAAGGAATCTCAATTGCATTAGCAATTATGCCTGCAATTAGAGGAATAAAAATAATTTTTGGTGTAAATGACCCGATAATAAAATAATTAAATGTAAATGCTATTAATCCAAGAACAAAAGAAATAATCACCGCCAATAAAAAAGAAGCCATCAAATTGTCTTTTATTAATTTTGTTTTTATTTTATTTGGATTTATAACTTTTAAGAATAAACCAGAACTTAATCTTGAAGCAAAAGAGCCACTTATATTTCCCCTCATTTCTAAAAATCCAGGCAGTAATATAAGCATTCCTGGAATTAATAGAATTTTATTTGTATAAACAGCTAACAAGGTACCTGCAATCAACCCTCCTATTATAGAAACTAACTGAGAACCAAATATCTCCCTAAAACCATCATGAAACCTCTTCATAGCAATTATTATCCATATTCTTTTATATATTTTTCTAAAAAGTATAAATTTATATATAAGATATTCGTATAATGAATATGTCAGATGTCAGAACAAAATATATGGAATTTGTAAGGGCCATGGTTGAGAAATCTCAAAAAAAAGAAGAATCAAAACCAAATGATGTTAATAGTGTTGATGTAAAAGAAATTGAAAAACTGACAGAAAAATTAAGAGAAGAAATTCCTGATAAGTTAAAGAAAAAAAATTAGATTTTTTTATATTACTTTGGTATAACTATACTAATCATAGGTTTTCCTGTTTTTTGATAATAATCTAAAATGGTTTTAATTCCTTTTACTTCTCTTTCACATACAACTTTATCATCAAGAGCTCCTATTTTACCATCCAATCTTGCAATAGCTTCACTATCTTCTTGTCTCAAACCTTCAACATTCAAAGCAAATTCGTGTGTATAAACTGGTCTTTCAACAAGTTTTTCAATACCCTCATGATATTTTGAGAAATCAGACATTAAAATGTTTTCAAAAACTTGATATCTTGCTATTTCTACTGGATCTTTTGATTCCCACCAGTGATTATCTCCATATTTCTGCATAGCAGTTCTCAGAGCATTGATGTTCTTTTGGGGTAAATCTGCACCAAATTTTTCTTTTATATATTTATTATTAATTTTTAGAGTCATTTTATTTTTGTTTAGTATTTATAATTAACAAAACTTATTTGTAAATCT
>JAHIVQ010000109.1 GCA_018816585.1 Nanobdellota archaeon | reverse complement strand
GTTTAGGTAAATCTTTACCAAAAAGATTATTTATATATTGGTTTGTTATTTTTGCCATAATTTATGTATATAGAACTCCTTTATAAATCTTTCTATTTGTTACTACTTATTAATAATATTTAATATTATAAAAACATTTATATATAAGATATATCTTATTAATCTTGTAAATAAGACAGGAGGTTAAAATGAATGAATTAGTGGAAATGGGAACTGTAAGCTCAAGAGGGCAGATAGCTGTACCTGCAGATATAAGAAAGGAAATGGATTTAAAAGAGGGAAATAAAGTATTGTTTGTATTGACGAATGATTCCTTGCTTATTAAAAAAGTGACTACACAATCTTTTGAAGAAATAACCAGACCTTTAAAAAAGGCTGCTAAAAAATCTGGATTAAAGGAATCTGATGTTGTTGGTATTGTACATAGAGCAAGAAAAGAATGAAAATTACAGTTGATACCAATGTACTTATATCTTCTACTTTTTGGAATGGAAACTCTAACAAAATTATTAAATTAGCAGAAAATAACAAAATAGAACTGATTTTATCTGAAGAAATAATTGAAGAATTTATCAAAGTTTTAAATTACAAAGAAATACAAGAAAAAATTAAAGATAAGAATTTAGAAATGAAAAGAAGTGTTGAAAAAATTGTTTCTATATCAAAAATTGTAATACCTAAACTTAAAATAAATATTTCGGAAGATTCTGATGATAATAAAATATTAGAATGTGCTGTTGAAGGAAAAGCAGATTATATTATAAGTCAAGATAATCACTTGCTAAAATTAAAAGAATATAATAAAATTAAAATATTAACACCAAAGGAGTTTTTAGAAATATTTCAAAGAATGAAATAAATTATAATTTTATTATTTTTTCTTTAAAATGATATTACAGAAATATTAAATGGCTTCTTGCAGATAACACCCAAATCTTCATTTGTCTCTTCTAATTCAATAACTTTAATATCAGATAATTTAGCATAATGTTTAATATCTGCTTTTATTTCATCCTTGCAATTAGATGCCAGATAAATCTTATTTAATTTACCTATTTTTAATTCTTTGATTACTCGATCAGAACCAAATATTGGTTTTTTTGTTTTCAAATCCTTTTTTAAATCTTCTATTGTCATTTTTTAGTATCCTTCATTTTTGCCATTAATCCAGGCAATCCTGTTCCTAATGGTACAGGCTGATTTAACATTACATTTTCTATAACTGAATTTAATGAATCTCTTTCTCCTACTAATGATGCATTAACTAAATGTGGAATTGGTGTTTCAAAGCTTGCCTTTGCAAGTACAGATTCTTTTTCCTTTGTTATACCTGATCTTGTAACACCTTTTATTACTCCTGATTTTGTCATTGCATCAGCTAAAAACATAATATGTCTTATATCAATGCTTAATCCCTGCTCTTTTATAACCTTAATTGATTCATTAATTATTGTCTGTCTTGCAGCTTCTATACCAAGAATATTTGCCATTTCAAAAAGATTGTTTGTTTTTACTCTTTTTGCATCAACTTCTTCAATTTCAAGAGCCTCTTTTAAATTAGAGCCGGCAGTATAAATTACAAATTCATCTCCTTCTTTCATTGGAAGTACTTGTGTAATTCCCTTTAATCCGCATATATGAATTTCCTTGCATTTTTCTTTTAATTTATATAAATCAGATAATTTTGTATCTTTAGCTGTTGATTTTATTATTAAAGAATCTCTGTCCTGTTGTACAATTACTGTCTTAAGAGCATTCTGTACAATATCTGACATCTGTTTTGAATTAATATTTAATTCCTGCATTTTGTTTCTTGATAATTTTATTTCAACATGTGAATCCATTATATTAAGCAAGAATTCTGAAGCTAAATCTTGTAATGTATTTCCTTTAATCTTTTCAGCTATTTCTTTTACTCTAGTTGGACTTTCAGAATATTTTTTTTGAAGATAAATTTCCATTATTGGTGTGCTTGGCTCTTTTCTTGCGTCAAATATTTCTATTAATCTTGGAAGACCAACAGTAATGTTCATTTCAGAAACTCCTGCGAAGTGGAATGTTCTTAAAACCATCTGCGTGCTTGGTTCTCCAAAAGATTCAGCAGTTACAATACCAATTGCTTCTCCTGGTTCTATTAATTTATTTTCATATGCTTTTTTTGTTCTATTAAGGACTTCTTTTAAATCTGAATCTGATAATTTATATTTTATAACTAATTTCTTTATCTCTTCAATTATAGGACTTGGTAATTCTAAATATGATTCATATATTTTACTCATAGTTTGACTACCTCCTTAACAATTTTTTCAACATTAATTGTTCCTGCTTCACTTTTTGAAACATCTATACCATCTTCTCCATATTTAAATTGAACAATATTACTATTTGAATCCCTTACAGTACCATCATATTCAACTCTTAAATCTTGTAATGCATTAACCAATCTTCTGTATAAATAACCTGATTTTGGTGTTCTAAGTGCAGTATCCATTAGAGCATCTCTTCCTGTAAGTGCGTGCATAAAAAATTCATATGGTTTTAATCCACTTTTGAATCCTCCACGTATCCATCCATGAGCTTCTGGTTCAATATTATTTTCTTCAAACATTGATAATACTCTTTTTCTATAACCTTTTTCTACTCTCTTTCCATGAACAACTTGCTGACCAACACATGCAGCCATCTGAGCAAGATTTAATGTTTTACCTTTTGCACCAGAATTAGCCATTATAATAGTTGGATTTTCTTCATTTGATATTTTAGCAATTAATTTACCTACACTATTTCTAGCCTCGTTAAGTGATTCCATTATTCTTATTTCAACTGTTTCTTTTTCAGTCATTCCATGTAATAGAGTTAACTCCTTATTTTCATACTGATTAATATATCTTTTAGCCCTCTTTTCAGCCTCTGATATTATTTCTTCAACTTGATCTTTTACATTTTTATTTAAGTCTGTATCTGCAATTGAAGTTGTAAATCCTCTTTTTAATAAAGCTGCAATTCCTAATCTAAAAATCTCACCAAGAATCTGTATTCCAACATCTTCACTGTATATCGCAAATAATGATCTTATCAAAGAACCATTGCTCTCTCCAATAGTTGCCTTGTCTATTACACCTTCTATTAAATTTCCTTTTTTAACAATAACTTCTTTTCCATCAAGTGACTTGCCAATGAAATCAAAATCATCAGGAAGCAAGACAGAAAATACTTCTCTCCCTGTAACTTTTGATTTAAATTTTTTAAATTGATCTGGTTTATATACCCCAATAGAAATTAAAATTTGTATTGCCTCTTCTTTTGTAAATTCAATCTCTTTTGTCAACAAATAATTTCCAGAAGTTGCATCTTCTATACAACCAACAACATTCTGCCCGTTTTTAGGTGTTATTAAATTATGTTGTACCTGCATCAGCATTTCAGCTTCTGCAATAGCTTCTTCTGTTTGAGGAATGTGTAAATTCATTTCATCTCCATCAAAATCAGCGTTATAAGGAGAACAAACACTTGGATTTAATCTAAAAGAATTTCCAGGTAATATTCTTATTTTATGACACATTATACTCATTCTATGCAAGCTTGGCTGTCTGTTAAATATTGAGATATCTCCCTCTCTTAAATGTCTTTCAATTATAAATCCTATTTCAAGTTCATCAATAAGTTGTTGTTTTGTTTCATCTGTAATCTGTTTTTTAGTACCATTTGGCCTTAAAACATAATTAGCTCCAGGATAAACTTTTGATCCATTTTTGATTAGTGATTTTAATTTTTCTAAGTTCCATTCATTAACTGTTTCTGGAACAGTAAGATCCATTGCAACAGCCAGTGGAATACCCACTTCATTTAATTTTATTTTAGGATCAGGACTTATAACAGTACGTGCAGCATAATTAACTCTCTTACCAGCAAGATTATATCTAAATCTTCCTTGCTTGCTTTTTATTCTATCTGTTAATGTCTTTAATGGTTGTCCTCCTCTATGCCTTGCAGGAGGTATCTGTGCTATCTCATTATCAAAATATGTTATTACATGGTATTGAAGTAAATCCCATAAATCTTCAACTATTACTTCAGGAGCACCAGCATTTATATTTTCAAATAATCTCTGATTAATTCTTACTATATCTCCAAGCTTGTGTGTTAAATCATCTTCGGATCTTTCTCCTGATTCAAGAGTTATAGATGGTCTTACAGTAACTGGTGGTACTGGCAGCATTGTTAGAACCATCCATTCTGGTTTTGCATAAGCAGGATTTAAGCCAATAAGTTCAATATCATGATCATTTAATTTTTCAAATCTTGTTCTTATTTCTATTGGAGACATTTTCCTGTCATCTTCTAAGAAAGTTATTGGTTTTTCTAATTTTACAGTACCTTGTTTAGCCTTGCAATAAGGACACTTCTTAATATTTTTTAATGAAGATATAAATTCATCTACTACTTTTCTTAATTGCATTGTTCTTCCTTCTTTTTTTATTGACTCAAGCAATTCTTCCTGTTGTTTTATTTTTTCTTCATCAGCAAGTATTCTACTACACTCTTTGCATGTACTTCTTAAGAAATCATATATTGTATCAACATATTTTATATGCATTATTGGCCTTGCAAATTCAATAAAACCAAAATGACCCATACACTCCTTTAATTTTCCACCACAGGTTTTACATCTCAACCCTGGATCAATAACACCCATACGTACATCCATCAAGCCACCATCAACAGGATAACCTTCTTTATCATATAATTCAGGAGTAACTATTTTTGCTGCAGCCTGCTTTTTAATCATTTGAGGGCTGAATACACCAAATATAATCGCATCTATTTTTTTATATATGTGCTCCATTTTAGTATTTGCTCCTTAGTATTAATTTTGGATATATACAAAGTGATTTTAATTCATCAAGTAATAATTTGAATGCATAAGATAATTCAATTGCACTTATTTCCACATTACCACTGCATTTAGGGCAGGTCTTTCTTGATTTGAAATGATCATACATTCCAACCATTCCACAATTTTCACAAACATATAATATTGTTTTATCAGAATCAAATCTTTCCTTAAGTAACAGAGATGCACCATGTGCAACTAAACAATCCTTCTCCATCTCTCCAAGTCTTATACCACCGCCTTTTGCTCGTCCTTCAATTGGCTGTCTTGTTAATAACTGTACTTTACCTGATGCTCTTGATTGTAATTTATTCTTTACCATATATTTTAATTTTTGATAATAAATATTTCCAACATAAATTCTTACTTTATATCTTTCTCCTGTAATACCATTATACATTACTTCTGTTCCATCTTCTCTAAAACCTAATGAAGCTAATTCTTCTCTTATAGACTGCTCTGATCTTGAATCAAATGTAGTTCCATCAATATATTTTCCTGATAAAGAACCCACTTTTCCCCCAATTATTTCTATTAAATGAGATATTGTCATTCTTGTTGGAATACTGTGTGGTGAGAATATTATATCTGGTGTTATACCTGCTGCTGTTATTGGCATATCTTCTTGTGGTACTATCAAGCCAACAACTCCTTTTTGTCCGTGACGTGATGCAAATTTATCTCCTAATTCAGGTATTCTTTGCTCTCTTAATCTTACTTGAATAAATTTATTTCCTTCTTCATTTTCTGTAATAACAACCATATCAACAATACCTGACTCTCCATGTTTAAGTGTTACTGAATTTTCTCTTCTGATATTTGCTGCAATGCTGAATTCTTCTAATTCACCTAAAAATCTTGGTGGGCTTATCTTTCCTATGATTACTTCTTCTTCATTTATTTTAGCTTCAGGATAAATAATACCATCTTCTTCTAAATATCTATAATCTCTTTCACTTTTATATCCTTTAACTTCTTTGTCTGGTATTATAATATCATCTTTTAAACCACCAGAATACCTTAATTCCTCGAGTTTATATGGTTTAAAGAAAGTTGATCTTCCTAGACCTCTATCCACAGAACCTTTATTTAGAATAATAGCGTCCTGCATATTATATCCTTCATAACTCATTAGAGCAATAACTATATTCTGTCCATTTGGATATTCATTATGAGGATAAATATCTGACATAAATGATCTTACTATTGGGATTTGAGGATAATGCAAAACACTAACATCAGTATCCATTCTTATTAAGAAATTAGATGCATATAAACCTAAAGACTGCTTCTGGAATTTATTACCAATAATTAATTTTGAGGAAGCATTAAAATTAGCATATGGAACTAAAGAAGAACATATACCAAGTATGGTTATTGGATTTATCTCAAGATGTGTATGTTTTGTTGTCAAGTCTTTTTCATCAAGGGCAACAAATGCATTTTCTTCTTCAGAAGCATCAAGATATTCAATAATCCCTTTTTTAACAAAATCACTCCATGTTAATTCTGTTCCTAATTTCTCTATCATCTTATCAGTTAATAATGGTTTTCCATTTTCAACAACAATTAATGGCCTTCTTGCACGACCACGACTCATTTCAATCTTTACTTCATTTAAATCAGAATCATAAAAAATATTTAGAGCATTAGGAAGATTATTCTTTCTTCTCTCAGATCTTACTTTCTTTACAAACTCTCTAGGTGAATCAACTTCTCCTATATATTTTTCATCTAGATATACTTCTGTCATTTTATTCCTTCAACCCCAAGCTTATAAGTGATTTTTTTATTTTATCATCAAAACTTTCCTCTTTTGTTATTGAACAGAGTAAAGCAAGATTCTTTCTAAGACCAATTGGAGTTCCTTCAGGAGTCTCAACAGGACATAATCTTCCAAAGTGAGTTCCGTGTAAAGCTCTTGCTTCAAAATTTTCCTGTGTAGATTCAAGCAAGGAAACAACTCTTTGTAAATGTGATAAAGTTGAAAGTGCATTTGTTCTGTCTATATTTTGAGAAACACCTTTACGACCACCAACCCATGTACCAGTTGCCATTGCACTTTTTATTCTGGATGTAACTAATTCGTTTCTTATAATAATTCTTATGGATTGAAATTTTCCTCTTTTAACAAGTCTTTGAAAATTATATAATATATCTTGTATCAAATTACGCAAGTTTACTCTGAATAAATCTGCTAATAAATCTCCACTTAATTTAAGTCTCTTATTTGAATAATGATCCTTGTCAATTATTGCTTGGCTACCCTCTGCAATTGTTAAAAATTTCTTTATATATTTACATAAATTATAAGCCTTAATCATTCTGTCTTTTGGATCTATACCTAAATGAGGAAGTAAATATTTATCTATTTGTTCTCTTGTTCTTTCAATTTTTTGCTCTTGTGTTTGAGTTATACCGATTTTTTTAGCTAAAAAGTCAAGTGCATCTTCTTCTGTTTTTAAGTCAACAGATTCAACTAAATTTATAAATACAGAATCAAACTGCTTATCCTTAGAAATAGCTTGTACAATCTCCTGGTCTTTTACCAAGCCAAGTGCTTTTATAACACTAATTATTGGTATTTTTCTAAATCTTGTAAATGACAAAGAAATAAGACCATCTTTTGTTTGCTCCATGGTGTGAGGTATTCTATAAGATGATCTCTCTGAGTATACTCTTGCTGTATATGTTTGAGGACCACTATTTTCTTTTTCTATGAAAAATTTATTTGAAAGAAGATCTTCAACCATTATCAGTACACGTTCATTTCCATTTAGAATAAAATAACCACCAAAATCATTTGGATCTTCATCATGCACTAATAATTCTTCTTCTTTTAAATTATATAAATGACAGTATTTTGATCTTATCATTACAGGTATTTTTCCTATCTCAATTGTAAAGGACTCACGCTGTATATCATTAACATAAACAGAAACATCAACCTCAATTGTTGCTGCATAAGTTAAAGCCCTTAATCTTGCTTCCATAGGAAAAAGTTTTCTTCTTGAACCATCTGCTTCTACAACTTCTGGTTTCTTAATTGTAATTTTAGTGAATTTTATTCTGAATGATTCTGCTTCTTCAGGTATTATTGTAGGTATTATCTCTTCTGTTTCATTAATTATTTTTTGTACTTCATTATCCATAAAATTATTAAAAGATTCTATGTTAGATTGTATAAATGACTTGTCCCTGAAATATTCTTTTATTAGTGCTTTATAATCAGTCATATACTACCACCCTATAAAATATACTAGTTCCCATTGTTGGACTTTTTCTTATTATTTTTATAACATCACCAACTTTAGCATTTAATTTTTTGACCATCATATCTTTTTCATTTATTGCCGGCAGTTGTTTTTCAGAAATATTCATTTCATTAAGGATTTTTTCTTTTTCCTCGTCGTTCAGCTTAATATGCAAAGGTACAAGTTCGTGTTGGGATATATCGAATTTTTCTTCCATTTTTATATTAAACGGGCCGGATGGGATTTGAACCCACGACCACCTCATTTCTTTGCTCGATAAAAGTTTCACCAGAGTTTTTATTATCTTATTTTTGATTTAGTGATCATTAAGTTTGTCCTCGAGGTGCTCTACCAAGCTGAGCTACCGGCCCATATTATAGTTCTTTCTAGACGTTTTTTAATTAAAATTTTTAATTTTCTCCATTTTCATCTAGAAAGATTTCCTCACTTAGTTTTCATCAAGAGGTCGTATATAAAGCTTACGATTAATTTGTTTTACAAAAAATATTGAATCTGGCTAAAAAGAGCCTTTATACCCTATTTTATGCTCTTTTTCAGGGTTTAAATTATTATACTTTTTTATGAATTTTTCTTCTTCTAAATAATATTTTCCCCCAGTATAATTATTCTTATATTTTTTGATAATATTATAAAATTTCTCTAATTTAACAAATAATTCAT
>JAHIVQ010000108.1 GCA_018816585.1 Nanobdellota archaeon | reverse complement strand
CTGTTGTTTATTTTGATGATCAAAAAGTGTTAGAGATTGCAAATGAATTTTTTAATAAAAACAAATTAGTTGCAGCTATATGCATTGCTCCTTCAATACTTGCAAATTCAGGAATTTTACAAGGAAAAAGAGCAACAGCATTTCCATCAGAAGAGTCAAATCTAATTGATAGGGGAGCTATTTATACAGCTAATTTAGTTACAATTGATGATAATATAATAACAGGAAAAAACCCAGGCGCTGCAAGGGAATTCTCAACGCAGATAATAAGGTTTTTAGGGAAATAATTAAAATTTTAGTTTATATCGAAAGATTTAAATAGTTATATAAGTTTATATAATCAAAATGGCACAAATATTATTGCAAAAAAATATATTGCATTATCCACAATTAGATACAGTGCTGATGGTTGAAGGATTCATTATAAAACATTCCGGAGAATACAAAAAGAAGAGTTTGTGGGAAAATTTACCAAGAAAGATGATGTATCAAACATTCTGTGTAATATTTGATTATTTATTAGATTCCAATAAAATTGCATTGGACAGAGAAGGTCATATTGCATGGATATGGGATCCTGAAGGGGTAAAGAAATACCTTGCAAGAAAAGATTTAATATGGAAATAAAATCTGAGATAAGATTTGGAGATGAAAATGTCAAGAAGGCTTATCTTGAATTAGATAGCTTAAAATTTCAAGAGAATCAATTGAAAGAGTGGCTTGATCGAGCATTTAATGATATCCAGAAAAATACCTTTTGCTGTATCCAAATTCCAAAAAAATTGATCCCAAACGAATACACAAAACGATTTGGTCAAATAAATAACCTTTGGAAATATGATTTGCCAAATGGATGGAGATTATTTTACACAATTAAGAAAGATAAAGTTGTTGTTTTAAGTATTATACTTGAATGGTTGGATCATAAAGAATATGAAAGGAGATTTAAATATTAATATGAAAATAAAATTATATGGTGCAGAATGGTGTGTATTTTGCGTGAAAGCAAAAGACTTTTTAGAGAAAAATAATATTGATTTTGAATACATTAATGTTCAGGATAATCATGAAGCGGGAAAATATGTTCTTGAAAAAACAAAACAGACAGGAATCCCTGTGATTGAAATTATAGATGATAAAAAAAAAGAATTCATAATAGGATTTGATGAGGAAGCACTAAGAAAGAGGTTGAAGATAAAATAATAAAAGATTTAAATAGCATTCATTTAAAATGAATAAATATTCGGAAAAAATGAATATAATTAAGGAAAGATTAAAAATAAAATGATAGAAAAAGAGAAAAAAATAGCAGAAGCATATGCAAAATCAAAAGGATTCAAGTTAAATCCTGATGAAATAGAGCTTAAGACAATTCTTGAAGGTCTGGAAAAGAACAGGGAAAAATATGGATTTGCATACTGTCCCTGCAGAATTATTACAGATGATAAAATTAAAGATAGAGATATAATATGCCCTTGTGTATTTCACAGAGGAGAAATAGAATTAAAAGGCAAGTGTTTGTGTAAATTATTTTGGGAATGAAGCTTAAAATAAATAAAAAGAGGCTGGAATTTGAATTATGTGATACTTTACTAAAGAATTTTAGAGGTTTGATGTTTTCCAAGAAAAAAAATTTAATACTAATTGCTGCAAAAGAATCAAGGATTGATGCTAGTATTCATTCCTTATTTGTTTTTTTCCCATTCAATGCGGTATTTCTTAATTCTAAGAAGGAAATGGTTGATCATAAGAAAATAAGGCCTTTTTCTTTTTACATGCCAAAAAAACCAGCAAAATATGTTCTTGAAACTTGCGAAGATATAAGGCATATAGACAAAAAATTCAGGTTTTAGAGAAAACATTAAAAATTACCGTAATGATGATAATTATTATCAGTATTACGATCAATTTATTCCTGCAGTATCCTAATAGTTTCTCTTTGTATTTTTATAGCTAATTCCTTTATTTTCTTTAACTGCTGCAAATCAATGCTTGTCTCAACACCATAAGTGGAAAGCTCCCTGCTTTCTCTTACAGTTATTTGTAATATTTTTTTCAATATCAAGATTATCAAATTGAGCAACTAAATCCTTATCTAAATCCAGTTTCTTTTCATTTATCAACGCAAGCAGAACAGTTATCGTACAGGCTTGATTTTTGGATTCATATCCATATTTAGCAAGTATTGCCAAAAAACAGTGATAGATGGCATAAAATCCAACATTTAAAGCCCAACCATATATTTTTAATTTTTCAAGAGTCTGCACTACACTATAATTATACTCAGACTTCTTAATATGTTTCTGCGCTAAATCTAAATCAGCCTTTGTTTTTATCAGTCTTTTTGAATCTTTCAGGCACCATTTCAAATGCTCATCTATTTGCGGCATTTTATTATCACTTCTACATATTTTTTAGGACTATAAAATAAAATGCTGTCAGAAAGCATGCTGTAAAAAATCTTATCTTCTTTATTGCGCAGGATATCTTTTTCAGCTATATCAATATATCTTACAGGTTTTTCAACTAATTCAGATTTTCTTATTTCATCCTTTATTTTTTTGATATTTCTAGATTTTTCAGGATTATACATAAGCAGAATATCTATATCATTGAAATCCTTGGTTTTTATAGAAGAGCCAAAAATCAAGCCCATTTCAATATGATCCTTGAATTTTTTTAAGCTATGTGATAAAGCGCTTAACCATACAGGCTCTTCTTTTTCTTCCTGGCTTAATATATATTCAATAAATTTCAAAGCCAGTTTGTTATCATAGTTATAAGAGAAAAAAATAGAATTGCCTATATTTTCTTTGACTAGCAGCTTTTTATCCACTAAAAGATTGCATAGCTTGCTGGCATGAACATGATTAACATCCAATATGCGGGCTAATTGCCTGGCATTATACTTGTCTTTATAATGCTTAAACAGATATTTAGCTATCTTAATTTCAATCTTTGTAAACTGTATGTTATTAACAACCATATGTATGTTTACAACATCCATTATATATAAATATTTCGTTTATTAGTGATGGCTTTCAAGAATAAAAAGATTTATAAATAATGTAATTACTACTATT
>JAHIVQ010000107.1 GCA_018816585.1 Nanobdellota archaeon | reverse complement strand
TTATACACCAAGAATATTAATCTAAAAATTAAACCTTTTTATCATAATTTTTCTTTTTCTTCTCTGCCTGCTCTTTTAATAATGTATAAAATTTAT
This sequence comes from Nanobdellota archaeon, assembly GCA_018816585.1. GTDB lineage: Archaea > Nanobdellota > Nanobdellia > SCGC-AAA011-G17 > JAFCDX01 > JAHIVQ01. The sequence continues at coordinate 5,558 of JAHIVQ010000107.1, read as the reverse complement.
CCCCAATTTTTTTTGAAATATTTAATTTGTATTTAGAAATTAATTTTTCTATAAGCTCACCCATTTCAAGAAAGGCAGTCTCCCTTCCCAGCTTTACTTGTTTCTTTGCTTCTTCTATCAGTATATTCCAGTTAATATCGGAAATTTTTACAATGTTAATTATATCCTCTTCATCTCTTGCCCTGTTGGTAGCGCATTTCATCAGTATTATGTCATGCTTATCTGCTATTCTAATAATCAAATTTTTTCCAAAATGATGGACTTGCTCTGCCCTCTCCTGCATGCTTGGTGAAAAGGTGAAGTCTATCACATCCATCAAGAATAAGTCAAATCTTGAATTACCCAGATTTATCATCATTGGCCTGTTATTTTTTACTCCATAAACAATTACAGAATCCATCTCATTGTATCCAAAAGATTCTGCTGTTTTTTTGAATAGATTTCTCTCTTCAGAACTTGTAAAAACCAGATCTATATCTTTTGTTGATTCTTTAAAGCCTAAAAACATCATGGCAGTGCCGCCAATTGCATAGGTAGTTATTTGTTTTGGAAGTTTATTGCCCAATGTTACAAGGAGATTTTTTTGCTCATTTATTGATATCATAATTATATTCCTCCAGGTCATTTTTATTAAATGGAATATGAATTCTCCATTTGTTTTCTATTAAAGAATAATCTCTTGACTTTAAATGGGGTATTATATACAAAAACTCGCTTGCCTTTTTGGGCAGACTATAATGCAGATAAAATTTCGGCATTTTTTTAACTCTTGGAATAATTACCTGCACCAGGTCATATAATGCGCCAACTTCCCTAATTAAATTATTTTTTTTTGCAAGCCTGTATATTTCATTCCAGTCCTTTATTCTTCTAAATAAAGCTAGTGAAGCAATAATATATCTTAATTTTCTTGTTTTTAATGCAAATATTATAGTTTCTTCAATTGAGACTTCTCTTCCATATATCTTGTACACTTCTGATGAGCTTAATTTGACTGGAGAGTATTTATTTATTATATCTATATAACTAACACCTCCAAGAGCATTTTCAATTGATATATTATAAATTCTGATATGATTAGGACCCTGTTTTGTAGTTATATACCCTTTTTTTCTTAAGCTATGAATTAAATAAATTGCCTTTCTCTTATTAATTTTTAATGCACTTTTTATTGATTCTATGGTTTGTATTCCACTTATCTTATTTAACATTTCTTGGGTTTTCATACTTAAATGTGTAGGCATTTATTTATAAATATTCCCTTTTTTAATTTTAAAAACTTAAATGTGTAGTCATTTATTTATAAATAACCTTTAATTATGACTTTTTAGGAATAAGCTTTTTTTTCTCTGCCTGAAATAACTATTTTAAATAACTCAAGATTTTCTTCTGCATTTGGGTAGTATATACAATCAACAAAGATTATCAATATACATAACTTTCGTTTATCCTATTATTTTATACTAAAGAAGACATTTTTATAGAAAATTTAAGAAGCCAGAGATAATAAAGGGAATAACAGAAGTATTTACAAAGATAGGAATGCCAGTACAGGCAGTAACAGTTATTATTCATGAAATAAAAATGGATAACTGGGGAAGTGCAGACGAGCCTCATTCAGTTAAGTTCAAGGATTTAAAAAGATAAATACATTTTTAAATAATAAAATTTATTTATTTCTATGTTTATTTTACTAAGCTTTATTGGTATTCTAGCAGGAATACTAATAGCAAGATATACTAAAGAGGAATTAAAAGAGGGTAAAAAATATTTTATTATCTTAGAAAGAATATGTTTAATTTTAATTTCTTTAATATTAATATCTAATTATAAAATTTCATGGGTGGTTTTACTTGGATTAATAGCAGGTTATTTTTTAAATATAATTTATTTAGTATTTGGATTAACTTTAGTTTTAACTAATAATATGATGCTCTCAATTATAGTATTTATTTATGGAATGCCTTATGGTTCAATGCTAAAAGAAAAAACCAAAAAGGTTTTAAAGGACTTAGTCTTATTTTTATTACCAGCACTATTATTGATAAATAATTTCAATTTAACAAATGAATTAATATCATTTGCTGTTGGTTTTATGTTTATAAGAGGTGTAAGTTGGAAATACAAGAGTTAATATCACATTTAAAGAAAAAAGATGAGCTTTCTGATTTGGATAATAATTTCATTAAATACCGAATTATTAATTATATCAAGGATAATAAATTAGAATCTAAATTTGAACAAAAAGGATTTTCAAGAACTAGCACTTACAAAAAAATATTCAAAGATATAAGGAAAAGACTTCATGAAATATATGGGGTGTTCAGGGCAGATAGCTTTAAGGAACATCCATCAGTAAAAGAAAGATTAGTCTATTACAAAGAAATATATTACAGAATATTTTCCATAACAGGCAAGCCGAAGAAAATCTTAGATTTAGGATGCGGATTAAATCCTATGTCTTACAAGTATCTTGGCTGCAAGCCTTATTATTATGCTTCTGATATAAGTGATTTTGATCTTAAACAAGTATATAAATACTTTAAAATAAATAAAATTAAAGGAAAAACATTTACTTTTAATCTGGTTGATGATTCTTACAAAAAACTTCCTAAGGCAAATGTTTGTTTTTTATTCAAGGTTCTTGAGTCTTTAGAAGCTATAAAGAAAAATATATCTAAAAAGATAATACAAGATCTAAATAGTGACTGGATTGTTGTTTCTTTTTCAAAAAGAGCTATCAGCGGTGCAAGGATCAGGAAAGCTGGAAGATCTTGGTTCAGAAAAGTTCTTAAGAGCTTGAAATTATATTATGTCATATTTGATATTGGTGATGAGATCTTCTTTGTTATAAAGAGAAAATAAACGTTAATTTCTAAATATAGTTAATTTTTCTAATTAAATTTAATATAAACCGATATATTTATAAACTCTATAGTGGTTACAAAATTCTATGAAAAATCAATTATATTTATCTTTAGTAACAGAAGATGGAGGTATTAGTATCTTTGCCAGTACGGATCAAATAGATAATCATATAGGTAGATTTAAAGTTCAAAATCTTATCTCTTCTGAAAAAACACCTAGACAAGCTCTTAAAGACATAGAACAACTTATTATAGAATCAGGTCATGAATTAAAGATATTATATGATAATCTTAAAGGAAGACCATTAGATGATAAACCAGAACATATTAGAGATCCAAGGTATTTATTTATAAAACTAGATAAAGAAGATAGACTTTTATCAGGAAAAATATTTGAAATATTTATAAAATATAATACAGAACATCAGGGCTTTTATTCTGCATAAGAAAGATATATAAAATTCCCTTTATTCATATTAAAATGTTAAATATAATAGGAATTGGTTTATCTCATAAGAATATAACTGAAGAGATAAAAGAAATTGTAAAAAAATCAGATTATGCATATTTTGAGAATTATACTTCTAAATATAATATTTCTGTTAATGAACTTGAAATTCTTTTAGATAAAAAATTAATAGTTGCCAATCGTTCTTTAGTTGAAAATTCAAATGAAATACTAGAAAACTCAAAAACAGAAAATGTATCACTTTTAATTATAGGAGATATTTTTATGGCAACTACACATACAGCAATATATTTAGAAGCTAAAAAACTGAATATAGATATTAAACTTATACACAATGTTTCTATATTAAATTTAGTTTCTGATAGTGGATTATCATTATATAATTTTGGAAAGATAACAAGCATTCCATTTAACAATGAAAATATAGAAGAGCCATTTAAAATTTTTGAGGAAAATAAAAAAATGAATTTACACACTTTATTTTTATTGGATTTAGACCCTGAAAATGATAAATATATGACAATAAATCAGGCTTTAAATTATTTATTAAGAAAAGTGAAAGATGAAGAATATGCAATTGCATGCTCTGCTCTTGGAACTGATAATCAGGAAATAAGATATGATAAAATGAAAAACTTAATAAACCTAAAGTTTGATAAATATCCACAATGTATAGTAATACCAGGAAAACTTCATTTTATTGAACAGGAAATCTTGGAGACAATAAAAAATGAAAAATAGATTGCTGATAATTGATAATATAGAAGAAAGAACACTAAAATTTGTGCAATTAAATGTAGATTCTGAACCCCTTATTGCAATTGGTTTTGGACTTCATGGAGAAGTTCTTGATAAAGTTTTAGATCACCTTAAAATCCCATTTGAAAAGAAAACATTAATGGATGGTAAGGATCATGCAGCACCAAAGGGTAATTTTTATAAAGTAACTGGAATGGGAAATGCTTTTATTTCTGGTGATGAATTAACATTACATAATATACCCAGTATAGGTTATGGTCTTGGTTTAGATATAGAACATTTAGAATATATAAAACCTTGTTTAAATGGATATAAATTAAATATTATATAAATTCTATATATTTCTCTTTGCTCTTAAAACCAGATATTATCTTGATATTCTTCTTTAATTCTTTTTTAAATAGTTTTATTATAGCTAAATTAGCTCTGCCTTTTTCAGGTCTTTCTTTTATAGAAACAAGATAATTTTCATCTTTTCTAATAATCTCATTTTTTAGCTGTCCTGTTTTAACACTTATTTTTACCATGTGAAACTATTATTCAAAAGATTTATAAGTATAACTTAAGATAAAAAAACATGAAAAAAGTATTACTTACTATTATGATATTTGTATTGCTTTTAGCTGGTGTAAAAGCTGAAATTGTTACATCTGGAAGCGTCATTGATTTGGATGCAATTGAAAATCCAATTTCTAGTCTTGATATAAAAGATGTCATTAAAGCTGATTTATTAAGGCCCTACGGATCAGATGAATTCCAGATAGATGCTTCAAAATTACCAAGTGTGAATGATATGCCTTATGTTTTAACTCAAATAACAGACAAGCCAATTATAATGACTAATGGTAGCTTGACTATAAATGGAAAATCAATAAAATTAATCAACGGATATGCTTTTCTTATGCCATTAACAAAATATACACTTGCAAAAAATCTAAGAATCAGCATCTCTAATGATAAAGTAAAGATTGAAGATTCTAAAATATCATTCCAGACAACCAAGGTTGTAATAAGAGAAGGAATTGTTTATGTTGATGATAATAATATTCCATTAAGAGTAATGCCGAACATGATATTTAATGATTTGATTATTATATTTGGAGAAGATAATTTGAGAAAAACTAATCTACAAATTAAAAATGATAAGGTTAGTTATGATTATCAGTTTGAGAGGCCTGCTAAATTATTATATTTATTTGATACTAAGATGAATATTGATATTGTAGTTGATGCAAATACTGCGAAGTATAAAATTGAAAAACCATTCTGGTCTTTATTTACTTCTGGAGAGAATGGAGATATAAAAAGTTATAATTTTACTAAATATGCTGCTTTTTAATAGTATTAACTTTATAGTGGTGTCTAAAGAAAAGATTTATAAATAGTTCTTGGTTATTAAATAAATCTTAGAATAGTATGGAAACTATAAATATAAGTAAGGGTTTAGAAACAAGAATAAAACA
>JAHIVQ010000106.1 GCA_018816585.1 Nanobdellota archaeon | reverse complement strand
TATAATAGAACCACTTTGATAGAATTTGGTGTTATTTATTACAGTTCCATTAGCAAATGTTATATTTAATTTCCATGAATTATCATAAGACTCTGGGATGCTTAAATTAAAATTAGCAATGATATTCTTGAAAATTGCAGTTGGATTTATTATATATCTTTTTAAACTAGCATCATTCACAGTTCTTGTAAATACAAAAGGCATTTGAGCTGTTATATACTCTGTTCCAGGGCCAGAAGCTCCAAGTATATGTAATTTTCCTGTTTTCATGTCATGCTCAACCCACCAGTTATCTCCCTGTGACTGATTAAACATAAATCCATGCGTAATATTAAAATCTGTATTTGTGTTATTATAATTCCCCCAAACATTTGAATCTCCAGTCCATACTATTTTAAATATTGCATAAGCAGATGCATTTGCATCTGTTGAATTAAAACTCCATTTAGTATTATTTGCAAAAACAGTAAAGTTTTGTATTGTAAAACTAGGGTCTGTTGGTTGTGTTGTTAAGTTTGTTATTGTATAAGTTCCATTTTCAACTGGAATTATTACTAATGCTGCTCTGTTTGCTCCCGTTCCTGTGTATGTAGTCATATTTTGAGATACTTTCATTCCTGAAGGTGTTGTTATTTGTACATAAGGGTTTGTTGCATCATCTAAAATATAAGTTAAATTAATAGCTAATCTTTTTCTGTATGTCCAATAAGTATCATCACTATTTATTCTAAATGCAGTTTCATTTAATACAGCTAAAATAGTACTTGTATACATATCAAATATTTCTCCTAATTCGCTTGAATCTTCATAAGATACATTTTGTTGTCCTTCTGCATAATTTATTAAAGTTAATAAATCATCAAAATATTTGGTTCTGTTAAGATTATCGCGATTAGTACTAACATTAGAAGCAAAATGTCCAGATACAAAATAATTATTTGCAAAACTATTTGGCACATTTGTTCCCATATCATCTCCAGCAGATATTCTGGAATCTGTTTTATTTATATTATGAAGATTAGTATTTTTAATATATAAAACATAAGGGAAATATAATAAACTATCAAATCCAAAGCCCCCTTCTTTATATCCTGGAAATTTCCAGCAAGTAGCATTTCTCCCTATAACTTCATTATAAAGATTAAATGCATATTCTGTAGAATAGTTTGCAATTTCACTAGTTCCCGAAACATATTCATTATATACTGTATGATTCCATCCATGCAAACATATTGCAATTCTTTTATCATACTCAGCATCTGCCATATTCCATCTGAAATTATAATTTGGATCAGTTAAATTAGAGCCATTTTTTACACTTGGATTATCTGTAGAGTCTTTTGGAATAAGATCCCATGAATATTTAGTTCCATTTGTCTTGTCATATAAATCAAAAAAGTCAATTAATCCATCATAATAAAATTTATAACCAACAGATGATATCTCCTGTACTGCAAACATCATATCATCAAATCCAACAGAAAACGCTCTTGCTTTTCCAAGATAATTTAATTTTTCTAATTGAATATTATTAACAAATAACAATGTAGAATTACCTTGAACACAAAAATATCCATTACATGCATAAACTCCAAGAGTATAATTATAACCTGATCTGTAATGCAAGTTGGTTAGATTTTGTGTTGTATAATACATTGTTCCATTTATCCCATTAGTAATATTAGACATATTTGAAGCAATTGTATTGTTTGATATTAATACAACACCATTTTCATACCATGTAAAAGACATATTTAATTTACCATCTTCTAAATCTCCTAATGTTGCAGAACCATTAAAAATTATTCCTGTTTTATTAGATATAGATGTAAGGTTGTCAAAAAATGTAATATTATAAAAGAAAGGTGCAAGATGATTTATTTTTAAATAACTAGAATTTACTTGTTCTCCTTTTTCTTGAGTTGAATCTACAGGAGTTACAGAAGCATGCCAATATTCATCAAAACTTGTTTCAGATGAACTTAAAATATCTGTCCTGTTTTCATATAAAAATTTAATTTGCTCTGAACTTAAACTTCT
>JAHIVQ010000105.1 GCA_018816585.1 Nanobdellota archaeon | reverse complement strand
TTTTCTTCTATCTTTTTCTATGAATTCATAACCATAACATAATTTTCCATGGTCTAATTTTTTAGCTTTAATCATAAAATCTTTTTGATTACATATAATTCCATCTCCAACTTCAGTTATTTTATATCTTAATTTTACAAAAACTCCAAGTTTAAATAAAAATTTAAAAAATTCAGCAGTTCCTTTTGGACCATAAATTTCTAATATTCCATTATAATTATTAACTTCAAGATTTTGCATTAATCCAGGTAATCCAAAAATATGATCTCCATGTAAGTGAGTTATTAATATTTTTGTTATTTTAGTTGGTTTTAAATCCATTAATCTGAACTGCCTTTGTGTTCCTTCTCCGCAATCAACTAAAATATTTTCATTCTTATAACTAAGTAAAATAGCAGATAAATTCCTTTCCTTAGTTGGCTGCATTGCTGAAGTGCCTAAAAATACTATTTCCATAAATAATTGTAACAGAACTATCTTATAAATATTGCTTATAACATATTATAAAGAGATCTTGCAAATGTTTTAATTTTATTATATAATCCTCTATATTCTTTGTGTGGAATATCCATTTTTGTATTTTTACCTTCAAAAAATTCTTTTCTCTTTTTTTCAAGTTCGGTTGCTGTTATTACCCTACCTATTTGCAATCTAACATCCCCTTCACATAGATGACAACAACTTAAATCAATATCATTCTGTGGAGTTAAATCTTGATAATCACTTTCTGCTATTTCTTCTACTGTCTACCTATTCTTTCTTCAATTAATTTCTCCATTTCCCTGCTTATAATTCTTACCATGTAAATCAATGATTTTTGTATATAAAAAACTTTTTATACTCATATCTGAATCAAATACTATGACTAAGAAGAAAAAGCAAGAACCAATTATTGAACAAGTAAATGAAGAAAAATTTGATTCTCATTTAATAGCAAGAAATGTAATTGCAGATTCTAATAATATTACAAGAGATATATATGACAAATCAAGGTTTGGAGAGCCTGTTGAAAAGAACAAGTTCCAGTATGGAATGATAGAAGCCCTATTTCTTCTTGAAAAAGAAAGAATAAATATTTATGATGGAAAGAAACTTATGGATTTTGATGTTTTTATGAAAAAAGCCTCTAAATTAGACAAGACCTTTTGGATAAAATATTGTGTTTATCGTGATTTAAGAAAAAGAGGCTATATTGCAAAGACAGCACTTAAATTTGGAGCTGATTTTAGAGTATATGATAGAGGTGTTAAACCTGGTGATGATCACGCAAAATGGGTTGTTTTTCCTGTTCATGAGACAGATAGTTTTAACTGGCATGAATTTTCAGCGAAGAACAGAGTTGCACACTCAACAAGGAAAAATTTGCTTATAGGTATTGTAGATGAAGAATCAGATGTAACTTATTATGAAATTACATGGACAAGACCTTAATTATATATTTTAACACCAAAAAATACTTATACTCTTTATTTCTAAAAATTAGATGGAAGAAAAACAAAAGATTGATTTTAAGCCAAAAGTGCTTGAATTTGTGCAAAGAAATGGTCCTTCTTTACCTGTTCAAATATCAAAGATAATAGAGCGTGAGAGTTATATTTCTTCAGCTGTTTTATCAGAATTAGCAAACTCAAAAAAAATACTTATAAGCCATGCTAAATTTGGTGGGTCACCATTATACTATGTTCCCGGTCAGGAATATAAATTGCAATCAATGTTATATCCTCACTTAAAAGACAAGGAAAAAGAGGCTTTTGACTTATTAAAAAAGAATTTAGTTTTAAAAGATTCAAATCTTGAACCAGCAATAAGAGTTGCTATAAGATATTTGAGAGATTTTGCTGTACAAATAGATGTAAATGATAATAATAAGACGCAAATATTTTGGAAGTGGTATATTCTTCCTGACGAAGAAGCTAAATCAAAAATAATAAAATTAATGGGTCGTAAAGAAGAAGTTAAGCCAATAATAGAACAAAAAGAAATAAAAGAAGTTATAGAAGAAAAACAAGAGGAAATAAAACCAAAAGAAGAAGTTAAAGAAATCAAGGAAGAAAAACAAGAATCTTTATTACAAAAAATAAAATCAAGAATAATAAGGAAACCAAAATCAAAAGATATGTTTGAAGAAAGAGTATATGAATATTTACAAAAAAATCAGATAAAAGTTGTAAATTCAGAGATAATAAAGAAAAACAAGGAAATTAACATGGTAATAAAACTTCCATCTGTAGTTGGAGATTTAACACTATTCTTAAAAGCACTAAATAAAGCTAAGATATCAAATACAGATTTATTAATAGTCCATAATGAAGCCCAACAAAAGAACATGAATGGCTTGTTATTAACTTCTGGCTCTTCTACTAAAAAAGTTGAGGAATTTATAGAGAAAAGGTTAAAAGGGCAATTAATCTTAAAAAAATTATGAAGAATTATTTATTTATTCTTGGTAGAGACCCTGAATTGTCTTTATTGGAACTTGAATGTTATTTTGAATCAAGAAATATAGAATATAAAATACTTGATTACAGCAAACAAGTAGCTCTAGTTTCTCTAGATAATATTAAAAATTTAATAAAAGAATTAGCAGGAATAATAAAAATAGCTGAAGTTTTCTCTTCAACAGAAAATCTTAGTGAAATAGAATACCATTTCAACAATCTAAACCTAAATTACAATAAAAAAGTATTTTACTCAATTTCTGGTTATAGTACAACCCTATCAGATTATGTAAGGGAGATATTAAAGGATAAATTCAAGAAAGAAAGGATAAAAGGGATATTAAAAAAACCAAAGAGAAGAACAGATGAGTTCCTGACACCAACAGAATTATTAGATAGGGATTTAATAAATAATGGTATTGATGTTGTAATATTTAAGAATAATATTGCAAGGACAGTAGCAGTATTTAATCCAGAAGAATATAAAAAAAGAGATTCAGAAAGACCAAAAAAAGATTTTCTTAAGAGCATTTCAATAAGGCTTGCAAAGATTTTAATTAATTTATCCTATGCAAAGAATAACGATACCTTACTTGATCCATTCTGTGGTACAGGTACAGTCTTGCAAGAAGCACTATTAAAGAAAATTAATGTTATTGGTGTTGATCTTGATAAAAATTCTGTAAATGATTCTATTAAGAATATGGACTGGTTGAGAATAGAATATAATATAAGAAATACTTATAAAATTTACCATGGAGATTCAAGATTTTTGAATAAAATAATAAAAAATAGAGTTGATGCAATTGTTTCTGAACCATATATGGGTCCATTCTTGAAAAAAGAACCAACTACTAAAGAAGCAATGAATATTATAAATGAATTAAAGAGTATATATACTAGATTTTTTGAGGATGCTTATAATGTTATAAGTAAAAAAGGAAAAATTGCAATAATTATGCCTGAAATAGCAGGAATAAGTATAGATCCATTAAGATTAACTAATAAATTTGAGATTTATAAGCCAAGAATTAACATAAAAATGCCTATTCAATATATGCTTAAAAACAGCAAAATAAGGCGTTATATCTATGTTTTAGAGCCAAAATAGTAAAGTTTAAATAGATTTTTTCTATGTTTTTTAGATGGGAAGAATAAGAACCTCAAAAATTAAGAGTACTACTAAGGATATTATGGAAATTAATAAAAATAAGTTTAAAGGGGAATTTGAGCATAATAAGAAAGCACTAATGGAAGTAGCAGATATACCAACTAAGCATCTAAGAAATGTTATAGCAGGTTATATTACAAAATTAGTTAACAAAGAGAAATCAAAATCAATTACATAGATTAGGAGGTAACAGATATGAAGGAAGAAATTAACGAAAAAACTACAGAAAAACAAAAAGATGAGGATGCACACACAGTTTTTATAGGTTTAAAGCCTTTTATGAATTACGTGACAGGGATTGTAATGCAGTTTACAACAAGAGGAGCTACAGAAGTAAATGTAAAGGCCAGGGGAAAATTTATTTCAAGGGCAGTTGATGTGGCAGAAGTTGCCAGCAAGAGATTCTTGGAAAACCAGATTAAAGTTGATAATATACTGATTAACTCTGAAGAGTTTGAAAACAAGGAAGGAAGAACAGTGCGTGTAAGCACAATTGATATTAAGCTTAAGAAAGTCTGATTCTTTTTTTATTTTATTTAATAATTTTATAAAGAAATTCTTTATTATTTATAATGGCTACGCCCGGATTTGAACCGGGGACCACGAGCTCATGAAACTCGCGCTCTACCACTGAGCTACGTAGCCATAACCTAAGAAAAAAAGCTTATTTTAAAAGACTTTTGATTTTACCTGCTATTTTGTCTATTTCTCCTTCTTTATACTTATTAGAAGACCATCTATCTATAATGAAACCATCATTTTCAAATCTAGGGATTAAATGAAAGTGTAAATGAGGAACAAATTGGCCAGCAACTTTTTTATTATTTTGGATTATATTTAAACCTTCTCCATATTGTAACAAAGCCTCTGATATTTTTTTAACTGTCTTTGTTAAAGCTATTAAATCTGAATCTTTTAAATCTGTAATTAATTCATAATGGTTTTTTGGTATAACTAATATATGTCCTCCTCTTGGAGTTGCAGGACCAATATCTAGAAATGCAAAAGTCTTTGAATCTTCATAAATCTTTGTACAAGGAATTTCTCCTTTTATTATTTTACAAAATATACAATCTACAACCATTTTAATATATCCTTAGTTAGTTCATTTAAATGTTTTTCTTCTCTAAAATTGTGACCTGAATCTTTTATTACTTCATATTTTATACTATTTTTTTCATAAAAATTTATTGATTTTTTTAATGGAATTGCTTTATCTTTTTCTGCTAATATTACTAATATTGGTTTTTTTATTTTTTTAATTGCTTTTTTAACATTATATAATAAAATATTCATAAAAAATTTTCTTTTTAATTTTAATTCTTTTAATTGATTTATCTGCTTGTCAAATACTTTTAGGATTATACTCCCTTTGATCAAAGCAATTATTTGTTTTAGAGATATTCTTTTTAGAATGTCGCTATTATCAAACACTGCAGGTGCAAGTAAAATTAATTTATCTATATTTTTGTATTTTTCTTCTTCTAATATGGTTATATTTCCTCCTAAACTATGACCAATAATAATTATATTTTGATTATGTTTTTTCAGATAATCAATTACAATTTTTAGTTCTTCAACATACTTCGAATATGATTGTTCTTCAAATTTACCTTCAGATTCACCATTACCAGAAAAATCAAATCTAAAAATATTATATTCTTTTGATAATTCCTTATCTAAATTTTTCATTAGGTCCCTATCTTTGTTTCCTTTAAAACCATGAACTAGGATGATTCCTTTGTCCGTTTTCTTCTTAGAATTATGCAAAATACCTGTTAGTTTTTCTCCTTCTTTATTATAGAAATTTATTTTTTCCATCACTTAAATAATTTTAAACATAACTTTTCAAAAAGTTTTTCTAAAATTTCAACATCTTGTTTGCAATGTTCTGTAATCCTCTCCCAATCATTATTTTTATATACCTTTTCAATATCAGCTCCAAATATCCTTTCTTTAGGGACTTCAATTCCAGATAATTTAGATAGTACATCAAGATTAGGATTTATAAAGTTGCCATAATGAGAGAAGAATATCATCGTATCAAAATGGTTTGACTTCTTCATATTCCACATATTTGTATTGATGTCAATTTCTTTAGGTACATCTATATTATTTATGCATGACCTTAAAATAATAAAAGGTATATCAAATTTATAGCCATTATGCGTAATTATTTTATAAAGAAAGTTTTTATTTGCAAATTCTTTCATAAAATCCCAGAATTCATTTAATATTTTTTCTTCGTTATCTCCATAAAACATTTTTGTGGGTTCATTGAGAACTTTAATCCCAATTGCAATAATTTTCGAATAGTTTGGATCAAGGCTTCTTACTTCCTTGCTAATCTTTTTGTCCATCAAATATTCTCTAATTTCTTCATGTTCTATCTTTAATGGAACCGTTTCTATGTCTAGCACTATAAATTTCATATTAATGATAAGATTTTTACGATTTATATAAATTGCGATGGATCAGCCGAGATTTGAACTCGGGTCCCTACCATGGTAAGATACTAAACCAGATTATACAACAGGCCCTTATAATATAAATTAAAAGAATTCTTTATAAATATTATTAAAAAAGAAAAAAAGAAAAAATTTATCTTCTTTTCTTTTTGGAAGCATTTTTCTTTTGCTTCTCAAGTTTTTTTATTTGCTTTTTCAAGCTTCTTATTTTTATTCCTATTTGTTTTGATGTTTTTGCTTTTGCCATTATATCACCTCTTTTTATAGCAAATTTCTAATAATTTAGTTAATTTTTATATTTAAAAGTTTTACTTTTTTGCTATTTCTCTAAAAATTCTAACTTGTTCATGTATAAAATCCAATTCATATCCATTAAGAAAATAATTTGTAGTCATGCACCTTTCACTACAATATCCTCCAGAATCTTTATCTCCGTTTTTTTTGCAAGGATTAGATAAATGTATAACATCTCCATTCATAATAATTGGAGGTTCATGCTTTTCTCTAAAATATTCTCCACATTCCAAACAAATATAAACTATCCCCTTACTTTTTCCTGGTGTCAACTTCTTTTCCTGCATTTTCAAATTTCATTTTAGAATTAATTACTATAAAATTAATATAAAAGTTTATATATTTATTTAACGTAAAAGATATTATGAATATTAAATTTAATCTATTCTTATTAAATAACCCTAATTGGGATAAACATCCAAGAAGTTGGATATGTATACATGGAAAAAATACAAAAACCATTATTTCAAAGATAGAAAAAGATATAATACAAAGAAGAAAAATAAACAGAGAACAACTAAGTAGATTAATTGCAAAAAATTTAAAGTGTAATTATGTTTCAATAAAAAATTTTCTTAGAGGGGATACTTATTTTTATCCTATACCAATTATTTTAGAATTATGTGCCTTATCTAATAAAGAAAAGTATTATGAAAATATTTTAGAAAAATCTATAGAATATCTAAAAGTGAATTCTGCGTCTTCAAAGCCCATAAAGGCGATTAAAGAAGTTTCTGAAAACTTAGCTAAAATTATAGGTGCTTTTTGTGCAGATGGAAGCTTAAGTATACAATTTATTATCTCTTCAAAGGAGAAAAAAGATCTAAAAAGATTTAAAACCTTCGGAAGAATTAAAAAAAGTGATTCTCGAAAAGAATATTATTTTGCTATTTCTTTAAATAGAAAAAATTATTATCACTTATTAAGTTTTGCTAAAGAAAATAAAAATTTTCAAACACAAACCCATTATACAATTGAATTAACTGATGAATATAAATCTAATGTAGAATCATTTAATAAGTGGATATTTAGATTATTTAAAGTTAATCCTAACTCATTTAAACAGAGAAATATAGCATGGAGAACATCCTTTTCAAATAAAATATTAGCAAGATATCTAATTCATTTTTTTGGGTTTTTGCCAGGATATAAAACTGATATAGTATCTGAGCCAGACTTAATAAAAAATTCTGAGTTTAATATAAGAAAAGAATTTGCTAAAGGAGCAATTATGTTTGATGGTTGTGTAACAAAAAGAAAAACAATTGCTTTCAGCACAATTAGCCCAGCTTTAGCAGGTTCTATAGAAGAAATTTTAATAAAAGATGGGCTTAATGTTGGAAAGTGTATAAACAAACGTAAAGAATATACAGTTTATACTTTTGCAAATGAAGATATTAAAAAGTTATTGGAATATTTTGAAAAAGGTACCAAAAAATGGGATTTATTAAGATGGCTTAGTGATAAAAATTTTGAATCAAAACAAATATCCTACGAAAAAGACTTTAAAACCACAAGAAGTATATACGAATTATTAAAAGAAATGAAAATTGCCGATGTAAATACAATAAAAGAAAAACTCAATTATAATTTTATAACTATAAGAAATAATTTTATTATATTACGAGATAAAGGTAAAATAAGGCTTAGTAATAAGCCAAAATATATTAATAAATTTGTTTCAGATAGGTCAACAGTATTTTTAAAACAAGAATTTCATAATAAAATATTTAATGAACTTTTTAAGAAATTTAAAACTAATATTAATGCCTCAAATTTTTTGGAATTAAATAAAGCTACATTATCTGCGTGGAAGGTAAGAAAGAATAGGATGCCTTTGTATGTATTAAAAAATATATGTAATATTTTAAATATTTCACAAGAACAATTATATAATCAAATAGAAGAATTAGATAGAGAAATAGCTGAAGTTATTTAACTCGAGTATTTACTTTTTTCCCAAATTTTAATATATTTTTTCCATTAATTATTTCTTTCATGATTTCTTTTAAATCTTTTATTTTAACCCTTACTTGTTCAGTTGTATTGCGGTCTCTTATAGTAACTGTTTTATCCTTTAGACTTTGCTCATCAATGGTAATACAGGCAACAGTTCCAATCTCATCATTTCTTGCATATCTCCTTCCTACAGAACCTGATTCATCATAACTAACATTAAATTCTTTTTTTAATTCATTGAATATATCTCTTGCAACTTTTTCAATCTTTGCATCTTTTATTAAAGGAAAAACAGCTGCTTTTATTGGTGCAAGACTTGCGGGT
>JAHIVQ010000013.1 GCA_018816585.1 Nanobdellota archaeon | reverse complement strand
TCTTTCCATCTAGAGATTTTGTAAAAGTAATTCTTTTCTTGTCATTCCATGATTCATAAATACCAGAATACTTTGTTTCTTCTATTTTCATTTATTTAGAATTATCTTGAGAATTAAAAAGCTTTTGTATTTCCTCAATTATAGAATCTATGGTTTTACCAATATCTCCAAAATAAACTTTATTTGCTCCTGCTTCTAAGAGTTTGCCTTTTAGTTCTTGATCATCACATTCTAATATAGAAATTAAATAAAGTGGTCCTTCGTAAACCTTTCTTATCTTACTAACAACATCCAAACCCTTTCCATCTGGTAAATCTATATCACTAATAACTAATTTATATTCAAAATTATTTTCTAGTTTATCAACTGCATCAAATAAACAGTAAGCTGGATCAACATTTATATGATAGCGTCTAAGTAAAGACTTAAGTGAATTTGCATTATATTTCTGTTCGTCGCAGAATAATATTAATGGATTTTTATTATTTTCACTAATTTTAGGATTAACTAAACAATATTCTGTATTTATATTAGAAGGTTTTTCTTCTGTCATAACTACTATAAAATAGTTAATAATATATAAATTTATCGATTACCAAAATAATCCTGCTTTACAGCTATAGAAATCTTTGCTGCCAGGTGTCTTGCTGCTTTTCCCTTATTTTCTGCTTTTAAAACAGATTCGTGATTAAAGATAAATCCAAACTTTGGAGGCTTGCTTCCTGTTTTTAGGTGTTTAAATAATGACTTTTCAGCACCTAATACTTGTATTCTTGAAGAGGGCATTTCAGCTAGATTTTTTATTGAACCAGCAATATCAATTAATCTTGCCCCTATTAAAGCACCTGAAGCATCTAAAAGTTTTGGACATTGTTTTTCCATAAGAGATTCAATATATTTTTCCTGTATTTTTTCTAGCAAGACTAATTCTTCTATTAATTTTATTAAATCACCAATAGAATTTAAATCCTCATTTGTAAAATCTATTCCTAATTCCCCTTTCTTAAATTTTTTAATTTCTTTAATCAATTCTTCATATTCCAGTATTCTTGAGGATTTTGGATTAAAATAACCATATCTCTCTCTTAAATTAGAAATTACCCTGTTTATCTCTAAAAGCAATAAATCAATTGTATGAATTGTCTGAATAATAAAGATATCTCTAGGTATATTATTCTTTAAATCATCTGCTGTTTTCTTCAGGTTTAACTCACGCAAATCCATAATTTAACTAGAATAGAATGATTTATATAATTTTATGTCTTAATAAAAATATGAAATCAGGATATAAAGTAGCGGATGCAATGACTGTAAAACCAATCATTGTAGGGCCTGAAATATCTGTTGAAGAAGCAGCCCAAAAGATGCAGATACAAAAAATTGGCTCTTTAATAATTTCAGAAAATGATAATCTGCTTGGAATTGTGACAGAAAAGGATTTTGTTGACAAGGTTTTAGCGAAATCTCTTGATCCTAAAAAAACAAAAGTAAAGGAGATAATGACAAGTATAGTTCATACAACAAGTCCTAATGAAGATCTTATAGAAGCAATAAGGAAAATGGCAAAAGCTAATGTAAAAAGACTTCCTGTTGTAAATGATAATAAATTAGTTGGTTTTTTAACTTCAAAAGATGTTTTAGCAATACAGCCAGAATTATTTGACATAATGACAGAGAGATTCCATATAAGAGAATGTGACAGAAAACCACACTTAGCTTCAGGGGAAGGCCAGTGTGATGAATGTGGCAATATAACTCTTGTAAGAAAAAAGGGAAATGAATGCTTGTGTTATGAGTGCATTAATAGAAAGGTTTATTAATTAAAATTTTTTAGTATGATTAATGTCAGAAGTAAATTATGTAATTGATAAATTAGGGGTGAAGTTTGAAGGAATTTTTAATATAGATGAATTCTATGATACTTTAAAGGAATTTTTAGTTGATCTTGGTTATACTGTGACTGAAAGGGAATTTGCAGAAAAGACTAAAGAAAATCTAACTGTAAAATGGAAATCAACAAAAGCAGTTGATGAATACACGCAATTTGTAATAAAATGCACATTGAAGTGCAATATACAATCAATTGAGATCAAAAACAAGAAATTATCTCAGGGAACATTAGATTTTACTGTCAAGGCACAGATAGAAAAGGATTTCCAGGATTTATGGTCTGGTCCAATAAAAGCATTTATGCGTGGTGTTTATGACAAATTCATTGCAGGAGACAAGTTTGAAAAGCTTGAAGAAGAACTAAAAGAGGATTCTTACAAAATTGTTGAAAAGGCAAAGCATTATTTGAATATGAAAAGGTTTAAGGAGTAAGGAAGAATAAAACTGATTTTTTCTTGTTTTTCTTGAGTAGATAGATTGACTAGATAACCTTTCTTTAATTTATATTTTTCTAAAAAGACTTTTAAACCTATTTCATCATCTGATTTTAAATTCTTCTTAAACTTTATCTCAATGGGAATAATTTTCTTATTTTCCTCTAAAATTAGATCAACCTCCTGCTTATTCTTATTCTGCCAGAATTTTATGTTTTCTTTTCCTTCTTTTATCAATTCTGAGATTACAAAACCCTCAAAAAGATGTCCAAAATCGCTTCTCAAATTAGATTCATTAAAATTTTTAATAAAATAATTTCTTACGCCAGAATCCATAAAATATATCTTTGGAACTTTAATCAGCTCTTTATTTTTATTTTTGTAAAAAGGCCTTATTATTTTTATTAAAAACGTTTCTTCCAAAATCTCGATGTAATTTAAAACTTCCTTATAATCTAAAGAGCTGACCTGGCAGATATCTTCATATTTTATCTTCTGCCCGTGATTTATAGCCAGAAATTCTATCAACTTTTTTACATTTACTATCTTCTTTATATTCAAGTATTCAATCAGGTCTTTTTTTATGTATAAATCAAATATGCCCTCAAGTATCTTTGGCTTCTTTTCTATTTTTGAAAGGGCAACTTCAGGATAGCTTCCAAATATCATAAAGTTTTCCAGCTCTTTTCTTAATTCTCTTGTTGATTTATCCAACTGATTGCCTTTTAGCTTTGTTATATTTTTTATCTGCTCAAGCAAGCTTATTTTTTCCTGAAATTCTAAATATTCAGCAAAAGTCAAAGGGTAAATTTTGTTTATTATCTTTCTGCCTGCAAGAGATTCCTGAATCTGACTTTTTATTTTTACTGAAGATGAACCAGAAGCATAAATCTTTACATTCTTTAAGTTATCAAAAACATTTTTGAGTATTATTGAAAAATCAGAATATCTTTGAAATTCATCAAGGAAAAGATAAAAATAGTCTTTCTGCTTTTCTTCATAGCCATTAAGCTTTATGGTATTAAGAAGATTCTCAAAGGAGCTGACTTTCTCAAAATTTGTAAAAATATCCAAGTCTAGAAAAAGACCTTTTTTCTTCCCCTCTATGCAGAGTTTTTCATAGAGTTGATTAAGGAGTGTGGTTTTTCCAACCTGCCTAGCTCCAATCAAGAAAGATATTTTAGAGCTATCCTTCTGATTTAAAAGTTCATTATATATTATTCTATTTTTTATCATGTTTCAATTTTAGATTAATCTGAAATTTATATATGCCTAATTATAGATTAACAATTATTTAAGCTTTTCTATGTGTTTTTAAGGTGTTTTGGTATTCGAAAGAGTGTTATGAAATAGAATTCTAAAAACAGAACTAAAAGAGGATTCTTACAAAATTGTTGAAAAGGTAAAACATTATTTGAATATGAAAAGGTTTAAATAAATAAAAAATATTTATATTATAAGCAAGAGAGGAAAATAATATGAAAAAAGGTAGTTTTAATGGAAACAGAAGTTATAAAAACCTTAAAATATATAAAAAATTATGAAAAAAGGGATGTTTATATTGTTTATACTTTTATTAATTTTAATACCTATAGTTAATTCTGC
>JAHIVQ010000104.1 GCA_018816585.1 Nanobdellota archaeon | reverse complement strand
TGATGCTCCTGTTAAAATAAAAAATCTTGAAAAAACAATAGTCCCAATAGGAAATAATAAAATAAACTTAATGCTAAAATTTGATATTTCTAATGTTGGTGGCGGAAAATTGATAAATAAAAATGCAATAAATTCAAGAGAGAATATAGAACCAACAATTGGAATTAGTGTCAATCTTTTGGGCATAACTAAAGATTTTAAGTGCAATCCTATATCATCAAATGGAAGAATAACATTAGAAGGAAACCAAAAGACTATTAAATGCCAGGCTACTATTGATATGAAACAGGATTATATAATAAACCCTGTTCAGATAACCCTAGATTATGGTTATACTAATAATATATTAACAAGCGCAATACAACTAACTAGTGAGGGAGGTAAATAAAATGAGTAAAAAATTATTGGTTTTATTTTTAATATTTTCTTTATCGTTTATAGCTGCTGCTTGCACAACACAAACAAAAGAATCAACAGGTACTTTTATAGGCGGTGCTAAAGGTATTGATATATCTTTTAAAGAGACAGCGCCCGTTTCAGAGTTTCAACAGAGTGATTCTGTTCCTGTAACTATTATTTTAAAAAATACTGGAGAGTATGATTTAGGAACAGGAGTAGCAAAAGTAAAAATATTTGGTGTTAATCTTGATAATTTTGGTATAATAACTAAAACATACAAAAGTGCAAGCGGACCATTAAAAGGAGTTAGTTCAATAAATCCTGAAGGAAGCATGCAAGAAGTAAAATTTGAAAATATGAAATATAAGATTGATATTCCTGGAAATGAAGTAACTTATCCACTAAAAGCAAAAGTTTGTTATCCTTATGAGACAAAAACATTTTCTACAGTATGTATGAGATCAAAATCATTAGAATCAGAAACTGGATGTTCTTTAGACAAGGAAAAAATAGTTTCTGGTGATGTTTCTGCAGCACCTGTACAAGTTACTAGTCTTATGGAAGAAACAAGAGGAAGTGATCAAGTTAAATTTACAATTAAGATAGAAAATAAAGGCAGTGGTGAAGTATATGCTACTAATTCAGATTGTGAAGCAATGGATAAAGATTCCATCAAAAAATTAGATAACAAAAACAAGATCAGTTATGAAATCGTTAATCCACAAGGTGTAAAATGCGGATCTTCAGAATCCAATAAAGGTGAGATTACACTTGTTAGCAATATATATACACTTACATGCTGGAAAACAGTTGATTCAGTAATAGAAGATAAATTAAATATAAAACTAAATTATATTTATATATCTGAAACTACAAAAGATATTAAGATATATAAGACAATTTAGATATATTTATTAATTCTTTTTTTATTTTTATATTATGATATTTGCAGATTTACATATACATTCAAGATATTCAAGAGCTTGTTCTAAAAATATAACTATTGAAAATCTTGTTAAATATGCAAAAATTAAAGGTCTTGGGTTATTAGGAACAGGAGATTTTACTCATAATTTATGGTTAAAAGATATTAAAGATAAACTTAAAGAAAAAAATGGGCTTTATTTTTTTGATGATTTTCCTTTTATACTTACTGGAGAGATAAGTTTAATGTACACTCAAGGGAGAGGAAGAAGAGTACATTTAGTTTTGCTTGTTCCTTCATTAGAAGTTGTAGAAAAAATAAATGCTTATCTTGACACTAAAGGAAGAAGAGATTATGACGGAAGGCCAATATTCAAAATTTCATGCGAGGAATTTACAAAAGAGATGATGAAAATTTCTGATGAAATTGAAATAATTCCTGCACATTGTTTGCTTCCAAATACTTTAATTCATCTAGATAATGAAGTAAAAATGATTAAGGATATCAAGAAAGGAGATAATGTTTTAACTCATTATGGTAATATTAGAAAAGTAAAAGAAATTTTAGTTCATAATCATAAAGGGAAAAATATTAAGATAGTTCCTTGGTATTTTAGAGAAGGATTAGAAACAACACTAGAACACCCTTTTTATGCAATTAAAAGTTATAAGAATTGTAAGTCTACAAAAGGATTATGTAAAAAAGGATGTTCGGAAGAAAATCTATGTAGAAGAAGGCATTTTCTAAATTATAGAAAAGAATGGATTCAGGCAAAAGATATTGAAATAGGAGATTTTTTAATTTATCCTAGAGTAAATAAAGAGATAGATTTACAAGAGATTAATTTAAAGGATTATATTTTAGATTGTAAAGAAATAAGCTCTAATTTTCTTATTCCTAAAGACGCGAGAAATCACACAGGAAAGATTTTTAGTAAAATAAAAGTAGATAAAAAATTATGTAGACTAATTGGATATTTTTTATCTGAAGGATATTTAATTACTGATTCTGCAATTGGCTTTAGTTTTCATAGTAATGAAAAAGAATATTTTGAAGAAGTAATTTCTACTATCAAAGATTATTTTGGATTTGAAATAACTTCCAATAAAATAAAAGAAAATGAGTGTGAATTGAAATTTAATTCTAAAATATTAAACTCTTTTTTCAGAAATTTTTATATTGGAGAAAAGGCAAGAGCAAATAGCAAGCACATTCCAAGAGAATTTATCTTTTTACCTAAAAATAAATTAGCTGAAATTTTTAGAGGATGGTGGAGGGGGGATACTGGATATACTGTTTCAAGACAATTAGCTAATCAAATGAAATTAATCTGCTTGAGATTAGGGATAATTCCTTCAATAGGTATAAATACTATTGAAAATTATAATAAAAAAGGCAATCATTTTATACAAAATAGAGAAATAAGAGCAAGAAATGATTTGATTGCCTTCTCTAATCTTTCCTTTTTTGAAAATGATTATGGGATGTTAAAAGAGAATTGTTTTAAAAAGTCAATTAATAAACTTAATAGAAAACATGGTTGGATTGATGAAAATTATGTTTATTTGCCTGTTAGAAAAATTGAAATAAAAGATTATTCTGGAGAAGTTTACAATCTAGAAGTTGAAAAAGATAATTCTTATGTCTCTGAATTTGCTTGCGTTCATAATTGCTGGAC
This sequence comes from Nanobdellota archaeon, assembly GCA_018816585.1. GTDB lineage: Archaea > Nanobdellota > Nanobdellia > SCGC-AAA011-G17 > JAFCDX01 > JAHIVQ01. The sequence goes on along the minus strand of JAHIVQ010000104.1, from coordinate 4,260 downwards.
ACCTTATTTTGGTGTTTTTGGCTCTAAAAGCGGTTATGACAGCTTGAAGGAGGCATTTGGAGCGCAATTTGAAAATATACATGCTATTGAGACAGGAATGTCAAGCACTCCTGAAATGAATTGGAAAATTTCAGAATTAAATTCAAAAGCAATAGTAAGTTTTTCAGATTCTCATTCATACTGGCCCTGGAGATTGGGAAGAGAAGCAACAATCTTTGAGAAAATTGGTAGTTATAAAGATATAATTGATGGAATTAGAGAAAATAAAATTCTTGGAACCATTGAGACTGACCCAGGATATGGAATTTATCATTATGATGGACATAAAGATTGTAATTTTTCTTGTTCTCCTAAAGAAACTAAAAAATTAAATGGAATTTGTCCTATATGTCATAAACCCTTAACTATTGGTGTTGATAATAGAGTTTTAGAACTAGGAAATCAGGATATATTAAAAAATCCAAATAAAAAACACTATTACAAACTTCTTCCACTTCATGAAATAATTGCTTTGGCAAAAAATTCTGGAATAGCAACTAAAAAAACATGGGGTATTTATAATCTTTTAATTGAAAAATTTGGAAATGAATTTAATATTTTATTAAAGGTTAATGAAAAAGAATTAACAGAAGCTCTGCCTAATGATAAACTACTTATTGAATTAATATTAAAAAATAGAGAAGGTAATATATTTGTCAAGCCAGGATATGATGGTATATATGGTATTCCTTTATTAAAACCTGAAACAAAAATTAAAAACCAAAATAAACAAAAATCACTTAGTGAATTCTAACCCATATAACTCTTATCCCATTTGTCCTCGGGCTTTTCCTGAATATCATTTAAATCTTCAATATCTTCCATATTAATATTTTCATTTATATCTTCAATATTAAACATATCTTTTTGTAATTTATTTATTTCTTTATTTAATTTTTTTAAGTCTAATCCTAATTTTAATTTTGTTTCAAGAATATTAAGTATTTCTTTTGCACCTTTTAATCCCATATGATTTGGATGCCCAAATGTTTCTGCCATTATATTTACTGCAGGAATGTTAACATTATTTGCTAATCCAACTAATAAACCAGAAACACCAACTATCGGACCAACAAGACCATTAAGATTTTTAGAATGATTATATCTCTTAATAATTTCTTTACCATTACCAGAAAAATATACTTTTGGTTTTGCAGGTTCTTTCTGCATTCCAACCCCACCAAGAGTAATTATTTCTTTACAATTATATTTCTTGCATAATTTTAAAACTTCATTGCAAAATTCATAACAAGAAGTTTCATCAAGTGGTTGTGTATCTCCTGAAATTAAAAATATTGATTTATCCTTTACTTTTTTATAATAAACTGATATTGATGGTAATTCTATTAAATTATCTTCATTTACAAAAACACAGTTTGGAAGTTTTGGGCTTAAAACATCAAATACTTTTTCTGCCTTTAGATCATCTATTATAAAATCAACTGCTATCTTTCCTACATTTCCCATTCCAGGCAGTCCTTCTATTAAAATTGATTTTTTTGAATTTATCTTTTTGATGGTCTTAAGAGTCCATGGCATTTTTCATCTCCTCCTTGTATTGTCTTCTGTACTTGCTGTACTTATCCTCGCTTTTATATCTTGCGGGTTTTGGATTTGTTGTTTTATTATTGCACTTAGGACAATTCTCCTTTATAGTGTATGTATCACAACCTAGACATTTTAATATTTTATGCATTTTTAATAAACTCTCCAGTGCAACCATTCTGCTCTGCATTTGTTATTATTCTATCAACAGCACCTTTTAATATATTCTCAGCACCCTTGTAATCTTTTGATTTAACACTTATTCTATATCTTGGTGCTGACAAATAACTTATTTTTACATCATCTTTTATCTCATTAATTAATATTCCTTTTATTTTATTTATCCCTTCTTCTTTATATGACTGCAATACTAAAGTTCCAGAAACTTCAACTTCTGGAATTTTTATTTTTTCTTTTATTAATTGTATTAATATATTAGATATTTTTTCATCAATATTCATTTTTTTAAGTAATGAGTTATCAGATAAAATATTTTGGAAAAATAATCCTAAAGATCCAAATTCTTCTATTGCCTTATAACCAACTTTTTCATACATATTTTCTATTGAGAAATTTAAATCCTTACCAATATGTTCAAGCATTCTTTCTGCTTTTAATTCTTGTTTATACTCATTAATCTTCCCTATTCTTATATTCATCGGAACTCTTCTAAGAGAAAGATCAATATGTTTTTCATCCTGTGCTCTTAAAACCTTACAGACAATCTTTTTACCAGGAACTACAAAATCACGCAGATTTCTTATTCTTCCAGGGCTTACTTCAGAAATATGCAATAATCCTTCTAAATGATTATATTCGTCTAAATCAACAAAAACAGAGTGTGACAATATATTCTTAACTGTGCATAGAACAATATCTCCTTCCTGAGGAATTCCTTTTTTCTTATAAAACATTTAAACTAAAACCTCCAATATCTGAGCTTTAATCTTGCTTTTTCCTCCGCTAGGATCAGCTATTGGTGTTCCACAAACAAGGCAAACTACATTTGAAGAAATTTTACCAAAAATAATCTGCTCATTTTTGCATTTATTACATTTTACTTTGATAAATCTTGACGTTGGTTCTTTTACAGGTCTCATTTTAATTCCACCTTCTTAGCTCTTGATAAAGTTAACTGTTTACCCTTATTGCATACTGAACAGCTAAGCCTGAAAGTAGCCATTTTACTACCCTCATTAAATCCTGATCTCTTTGGTTTTGTTGGTTTTGATCCCCATCTTCCTTTATTTCCAAAACCAATACCACGACCACGTCTCATTGCTCTCTGTATAGAACCTTTTTTTAGAGAACCTCTTTTTGTACCTGTTTTTATAGCTCCAACTTTATGAATAGTTGTTTTATTACAATGTTTGCAATAATCCTTGATTTGTTTTGGTAATTTCATTCTATTTTTTCTGCTCTCTCTCTTTGTATTAATAAATCTGCTACCTTTTCAGACAAATTTGCAACATCGTGTTCCTCATAAGGACCATATATATTAAGATCATCTCCAACAAATTTAGGAACTGCTGTTGTAAACCTTATTAATTTAGATGTAATCTTTTGCTCTTCCTGAGTTTTTATTAGTTTCGGTTTCTCAATTACAGGCAGTTTACCTGCTAAAATACTGCCTATTATAATATTTCTAAACTCACTTAAATTGTTTATAATAATATTATATAATTCTAATTCTTCTTTTAGCATATTACCATGGTCTGATCTTGAGTCTGTTCTTGAAGAAAAAAGAGCGGTTTGTATTATTTTATTTTCTCTTCTTTCGTATAATTCCTTTATTATTTTTTCAGAATTTTCAAGTTGTTTTCTTGTTTTCTGTATTTCTGCAGAGGCAAATATGCTATCCTTATTTTCCTGTGATTCAAGTATCTGCTTCTTTGTTTGTATGTACTCTGCTACATGCATAAAGAAGTTTTCATCAAGCTTTTGCAGTTCTTCCTGTGATTTTTCACTTCTAAGAAGATCATATAAGGATTCATAAGTAATATTGAAATCTATCATATATTGAATATACAAAGTTATTTTAAAAACATTTGTGTAATAAAATGATTATGTTAAACCAAAATCTTTAAATTGGTGTAATATATATAAAAACATGAAAGAGGTGTACCTTAATAATTTTAAGTCTGTTCTGTATAAAAATAATAAAGGAATAAGGGATTTTAAAGGCAAAAAAGTATGTAAAATATACATTTTCAGACATGGAAAGACCTTTTTTAATGAAAACCATATATTTACAGGATGGAAGGATTCAAAGCTGACAAAACAAGGGATAAAAGAAGCAAATAAAATAGCTAAAAAATTAAAGAAAAAAGAGATAGATGTTGCATTCTGCACAAGATTATCAAGATCTAAAGATACATTAAAACCTGTTCTTAAATACCATGGAGAGTGTTTTTTAATAATAAAAGATGATAGAATGATTGAGCGTTCTTATGGAAAATTACAGGGTGTAAAACATAAGACATTTATTAAAAAATATGGAAAAGAATTATTTGATAAATATCATAGATCTTATGATTCAAGGCCCCCAAAAGGAGAATCAATAAAAGAGGTTGAAAAAAGAGTTTTGAGTTTTATAAAAGACTTGTTAATTTTTATTAAAAAAAATAAAGTAAATGTTGCAATCTCTGCACATGGAAATTCAATGAGACCATTTAG
>JAHIVQ010000103.1 GCA_018816585.1 Nanobdellota archaeon | reverse complement strand
ATGCATGGCCAAGGAGAAGCAACTTGGACAGGAACTGGATTAGAAGTAACACAAGGTACTTCTGTTACAGATACTGATCTTGGATTTAGTGTTAAAAATAATAATAAAGATTTATTATTCCTAACAGGAAATAAAGCAGATACAACAGGTTATAGTAATTATGTTGTTGCTTCAAAAAATAATTTTGAGTTTAGTTTAAATCAAGCTGAAATTAATATTTTTAAAAGTAATAAGTTGGGATTTAATATTACTACAGATACTGGATTTTTAGATATAAAAGTAGATAAATTTGGTTCAGGAATACTTGAAAATAATCAATTAAAATCTGTTTCAGGGAGTTTTGATATAATAAATTGTGATTCTGATAAAATATTATCAACACAAATTGTTGAACAATCTTATGGAGAACAGTGTACTGATCTTCAATTAGTTACAAGTGATAATAAGTTCATTGATGATAATGTTGATGTTCAAGCTTGTAGCTTTGAAAGTCCAACAGGTGCATTTTCAATGATACTTGGTATGTTTTATAAGGTGACTGGAAATGTATTATACAATGAAAATGAGCTGAAAAATGAAAAGAAAATCCTTTTATCCTTTTATCAAAAAGATTTAATTCCTACAACAGATTTATGTGATGCTATAACAAATGGAAAAAGAATCGGGCTTATACAATTTACTAAAGGAAGATATGCAAAAGAAATAACTATAAATGATGGTACCTGTATATATTTAAATGAAAATAAAGATATATTTACAAAAATAAAATCCTCTTGTAAAGGTATAAATATTATTTCATTAGCTCTAGAAAAGTTTGCAGGTGGCACTACTCAAATAATAGATATTAATTATGAAAATAATAAATTGTATTTCCCTTTATATTCAGGTAACCAAATAGGATTTGCATGTTTTCAAGAGAAAAGATTAGAACCAACAAAACAGGAAACAGGATGTACAGCTCCTGAAACTGGACTTAAAACAAATTCTCCAGGTACTAAATTTTCTACTAAATCATCAGAAAGCTGTACAAAAGAAAATAAATGTCCGCCTTGTAGTCAAGGTCGCAGATGGAATGGAGAGGTGTATCAATGTATAGAAGATCAATTCTATAAATTTTGGAATTTAGGTGGAGTTACAGAATCACCAAATTAGATATTATTGTAATGTTATATCATACATATCTTTGTATTTTTCAGGGCAATTTTCCTCTTCCATTTTATTAACTATATCTTCGATCTGTCTGTTGTTTTTTATATTATTTGCTTCAAGTTTTATAAATAAGTTATGTACTACTTCATGCTTCTTTATTACAGTTTCTATTTTCATTCTTAAAAATTCTTCCTCATAAGAGGTATTGTTTCTTCTGGAATCATCTATCAGTGAGTTATATAATCTGGCAGGTCTGTATAATATGCAGTTAAGCACACTTTCGCTTGTGCTTCTTAAATTATCAGCTTGTTTTAATGTCTGTTTAAGATCTAAATATGCAGTCTTTGTCTCTGCATCCCAAAATGCTATGTATGATGAAAGCATTAAATTGCTGTATGATTCTGCAGTTGGTTCGAATAAAATAAAGTTATATGAAAAATTTTGATTATAATCTTTATATACACCAGACCCTTTAAATATTATATCTCCCATAATAAAATCTTTTAATAGATTATTCTTTCCAGATTCTAATACTGCGTATACTTTTCCATGCTCCTCAAAATATTTTGTGTTGTCTTCAGCATTATTGCACAGGCAGAACTCGCCAGTTTTGAGCTCTAATTCCAAAAGCCCTGGCAGTTTATCATTATTTATGCATTTATCATCCAAATTTATCTTTGGATTTTTTAATTTTAGTGCGCATTCATTATAAGCCGGAATATAAATATTATTCAGATAATCTGAAAATTCATCAAATATACCATCTTTTTTATAAACTGGATTTGCTGTTTTAAATCCGCTTTCGCTCATTATGTTCTTTAAATGTTCTTTATTTATCTGTTCTATACTGGATTTGTTGTTATATTTTTGTTGGTTAGTTGATAATGCTATTGCTAGAAAAATACTTCCAAGGATATTTTTTATGTAGTTTTTCATTTTATATTATGTTGTTTGAATAGATATTTAATTTTTTCTATATCTAACCTTTCTGATTTAAGGTAAGCCATTACAATTTCCTTATCATAGCAACCTTTTGCAACTCTGTCTAATAGTGTATTATATATTTCATCTTTAGTATGATCTCCATCATAAACACTTCTATTCTTGTCTTTCATAGCACAGACAGTATCAGCAATGCTGATTATATTATCACTAACAGTTACTATATCAGTGCTTTTTCTTATTTTTTCTTTGTCATATATTCCAGGATATTTTTCTGGATTAATCTCTATAATAGTATCTATAACCTTATTTGTATCGTTATGAGGATAAGGAAGCTCTGGATGCTTATCATGGTGGCATGCAGCTGCATGAATTATTGCTGGATGCAAACCAAATAAAGTTCCAAGTGTTTCAGCTAGTAAAGTATGACCATATTGTATTAAATGTTTTTCATATAGTGCAAGGCTCTTTTCTGTTAATTTTTCTTTATATAATAATTCATTATCTATTAAAATTTTTCCAAAATCATGCAATCTTGCTGAATCAGGAAGGTTTTCATCAAAATCATAATCAACAATATTTCTGGATATATCAAAACATTGGTTTTGAACATCTACACCATGATTTGCAGCATAAGAATCATATTTCATTAATTTATTAAAAGCATCTCGAGGTGTTTTAATTTCTTCATATAATTCCACTATTTTTCTACCATTATCCTCATTAGAAATAATTTCTTTTATTTTATCTATGGTTTCATGCTCTGTTCTTACAGAGTCTCTTACATTTGTATTTAGAATATTCTCTAATATCTTTAGTGCTGATCTTTGTAGGGTATTTAACTTTATCATTTTAAATTACTAAATAGTAGTAATTACATTATTTATAAATCTTTTTATTCTTGAAAGCCATCACTAATAAACGAAATATTTATATATAATGGATGTTGTAAACATACATATGGTTGTTAATAACATACAGTTTACAAAGATTGAAATTAAGAT
>JAHIVQ010000102.1 GCA_018816585.1 Nanobdellota archaeon | reverse complement strand
TTATAATACAAATATAAACATGACTGCGATAAATGACCATCCAACTTCAAAAAATAACACTTTCTGGTTGAATTACTTTTACGCTTCTGGATTTAATCAGACATTGAATAATTCAGGTTGTTATAATAAGATGGGTAATTACTATACTGATTATGATACTTTAATATTAGCACAGCATGAATGTGCATTACAAGTTCCAAGTTTAAGCATAGATTCTTATCCAACATCAATGTCACTTTATGATACATCAACAATTAGCTGCTCTGGTTCAGATGATTTAAATGAAACTTCTTTAGAACTATCAATTGGAGGAACAAATGTATGTACTAATGCACCTTCAGGATTATTAAAATCAGCATCATGCGCTTATGATTATAAAGCAAATTCATTAGGAAATATAGAAATATTATGCACTTATACTGATAAAGCCACTAATTTAGTAACTCAAACAAATACATTTACAGTAAGAGCGGGTTCTGGACCAACAGGTTCTTCTGGTGGTGGAGGTTCAGGAAGTAATGGAGTAATAGATATATCAAATAAATCTCAAACTACACAACTACAAACAAAACAAATAAGTAACTTCAAATGTAATCAATTAGATTATACAATAATAATAGAGGCTATAACAAATAATTCTGCAGCTATAAATATAGATAATAAAATAAAAGATACAATACAAGTGAAACAATCTAAAGAGTTTGACTTAAATAATGATGGTGTTAATGATATTAAGATAACACTTAATAAAATATTATTAAACAAAGCAGATATTACTGTTGAGAAACTAGAAGGGGGATGTACAGAACAAAAAGAAGAAACACCTGTAAATAAAACTAGTTTGTTATGGTTATGGAGTATGTTAATTATTGTAATAATTGTAGGATTATACTTATTCTTAAATAAGAAAAAGCACTAAAAAAACACAAGTTTTATAAAGAGATAAAAAATCTGTATTTACCCGCATTGAGAATTACTCAATGGAGTTCAAGCTTCGTGCTAACGATGAGCTTGAGGGTTAACTGCGGGAATCATATTAATCATTAAAAAATTAGTAGAACAAGATAATAAAAGAACAAAATCATCATATTCACTTATGATAGCTTAAATATAAAGGGGTTATATTAAAATATAAAATTTTGTTCCCAAAAATAGTAAATCTTGTTCTGGGAGAAATAAAATGGGAAAAATAAGTCCGGTATCGGCTAAATATATTATTTCTGCCACTATCCTTATTGAAGGAATAGTTGACAGACCAGATGTAATTGGAGCTATCTTTGGTCAGACTGAAGGATTATTAGGTTCTGACTTGGAATTAAGAGAATTACAAAGATCTGGAAGAATAGGAAGAATAGAAGTTAATCTTGAAGTAAAGCAAGGAAAAACAACAGGAGAAATAATAATTCCTTCTAGTTTAGACAAAACTGAAACAGCAATCATAGCTGCTGCTATAGAAACAATTCAAAAGATTGGCCCTTGCGATTCAAAAGTAAAAGTAGAAAAGATGGAAGATGTTAGAATTTCAAAAAGAAGCTTTGTTCTTGAAAGAGCAAAAGAATTACTAAAAGATTTAACATCAAATGTCTTGCCTGATTCACATGATATGACTAATGAAGTTTCTGAATCTGTAAAAGTAAAAGGAATTATAGAATATGGGTCAGACAGATTACCTGCAGGTCCAGATATTCTTGAATCAAAAGAGATAATTCTTGTTGAGGGAAGAGCTGATGTTATTGCATTATTAAGATGTGATATTAAGAATGCAATAGGAGTAGGTGGAACAAATATTCCTGAAAGTTTAAATGAATTATGCAAAGATAAAACAGTTATTGCATTTGTTGATGGTGACCGTGGCGGAGATCTTATTATCAAAAGACTTGCAAATATTGTAAAAATTGATTTTGTTGCAAAAGCACCTGATGGAAAAGAAGTTGAGGAATTAATGAGTAAAGAAATTTTAAAATCTTTGAGAGCAAAAGTTGAATATAAGCAATTAAAAATTGACTTCAGCAAAAAAGATGAAAAAGTTGAAGAAAGAAAAACTGAAAGAGTTGTTCAGGAAAGAAGAATTTTTACAAAAAAAGTTCCAAACATTGACAAGATAAAAATTATGCTAAATGAATTAGTCGGAACTAAAGGTGCTGATCTCTTAGACAAGGATTTTAATTTGCTTGGAAAAGTACCTGTTTCAGAATTAATTACAGCAATAAAAGGATTAAAGACAGGAATATATATTGTATTGCTTGATGGTATAATTAACAGAGAGTTAGTTTACATAGCAGAAAGAGCGAAAATAAAATATCTTGTTGGAAAAGAAAGTGAAGTAAACAGGGCAAGAGTTGCAATAATCACCTCAAAAGACTTAGAATAAATTTTATATACTACTAAAGGATATAAAAACATGAAAGATTCAAAAAAAAGAGAGTTATATAGATACCTTGCAATAACATTTGGAGCTATTCTTGTTATTTTAATTTTATTATATTTATATTTGCCAAAGGACTGCAAATATGAAAAAAAATGTTTGGAAGATTCATTTAAGAATTGTGCAAAGGCAAATTCATTTCAGATAGTTAAAGGAAATACTTATTTTTATGAAGTTATGGGTTCATGGAAAGATTATTGCAGAGTTAACATTAAAGTAATGGAGATTGCAGGATCTGACAATTATACAAAAAGTCTTTTAGAAAATAAAGGAATGCTATGCAGAATACCTAAAGAGCAATTAAATAATGTTAGTATTACAAATGTGGATAACTTACTTGACTATTGCACTGGTCCTCTAAAAGAATCAATGCTTGAATTAATAATTAAAAGGCTTTATGAAGTTGTTATAGCAAACATAGGAAAAATAAGTGTTGATATGCAGAATTCTTTGAACAAGAAATAAGCAAAAATTTATAAAACAATTAATTTCTTTTATTGTATGCTCCTGTAGTCTAGTCCGGTCAATTTCCTTAAGTTAAATGTGAGGAAAACCGAGAGGATTTTGGCCTTTCGCGCCGAAGACCCGGGTTCAAATCCCGGCGGGAGCA
>JAHIVQ010000101.1 GCA_018816585.1 Nanobdellota archaeon | reverse complement strand
TTTTATAAAAAAAGATGTTGATAGTATAAAACCAGATGATGTTAAAAAATTCTTAGCAAATTTATTATCTGTAAACAATTATGATGCTTCATCTGTTGCTCTTGCAAGAAGCTCATTAAAATACTTTTATGATGATCTGCTTAAAAAAAATATATTAATTGATATAAAAACACCAAAAAAACAGAGAAAAATTCCTGATGTTCCAACAAAAGAAGAAATAAAAGTATTGATTGAAAATTCTGGTTCTTTGAGAAATAAATTATTAATAGAATTAATGTATTCCTCAGGATTAAGAGTAAGTGAGTGTTCAAAGATTAGATTAAATGATTTAAATCTGGATGAAAAAACAGGGCTTTTAAAATCTGGTAAGGGTGGGAAGGATAGATTTTTTATTTTATCTGAAAAATTAGTTGAAGATATAAGAAAATATATGGAAATTAAAGGGGAAGTTGATTATTTATTTCCAGGAGTTAATGGTTCTGTAGGTATAAGAGCAATTCAAAGAGTCATTACAAGAGTAGCAAAGAAGTCTGGAATAAAAAAACATATTTACTGTCACTTGTTAAGGCATGCATTTGCAACACACTTGCTTGAAGATGGAGTTGATATAAGAAAAATACAAATTTTAATGGCTCACAGCAATCTTCAAACTACAAGTTTTTATACTCAAGTATCAACAAAGGAATTGAAGAAGGTAAAAAGCCCGTTAGATACCATATAATACAACTGTAAAGTGGTTACAGATGGAAAGGTTTATAAATTATAATTTAATCATAATATTGGTGTAAAATGAGTTTTGATAAATCAGATTTGGGATTACCAATAATAGCAGATGAAAGAATCATAACTGAATTAAAACAGAAAAAGAGCCTTATAGAGAAATTACAAGCAGATAAAATTATAGATGAAGAGATATTAGAATGTATTAAAGAAGAAGCACAATATCATTCTGCAAGAATAGAATTTCCTATATGGGTAGATTATATAAATTATCTATCTACAGAAGAGAAACCAGTTAAAAAGGCAAGAATTAGAAAAATTAAAAATAATTTAATTGCTGCATTAGATTATGGAATTAAACACTTTGATAACAGATTAGATGAAGATTTTATTAAAACTATTGCTGGAAAAATAGAACCTAATCTAAGGAAAGAAGGTAAAAAATTAAAATATAGAAATAGCCCTGTAAGAGTAAAAGGTTCTGAAGTAACTCCCCCATCTCATTATAAAGTACCATTAGAAATGCAAAAATATATATTAGATATGAATACTTTGTTAGAATTGTCTGAAAGGGGAAATTTAAGTCCTATTGATGTTGCAATTTATGCTCATTTAAATTTAACAAGAATCCATCCTTTTGATGATGGTAATGGAAGAACATCAAGAATTGTACAAAATGTAATATTATTGGATAATGGTTATCCATTACCGATTGTTAAAGAAGGAGAAAGAGTTTTTTATAGTGAATTAGTTCATAATGCATTAAGAGGCTGGAGAAATAGAAATGTTAAATTAGAAACAAATGATATTAATGAATTATTAAATGTAAGCAAAGATGAGGGAATATTTTTTGATTATATTGCTTCAAGAATCAATTTAAGTATGGATTGTATAATTGAATCTTCAAAAATTTATAAAGAATAAAAAAAGAAAAAATAAATTATTAAAAAAGAAAATTCTTATTTCTTTTTCTTCTTTTTTCCGCCACGAGCCATTTTAGCTTCGCAAACATTACCTTTACCATCTACATAGTATAAGTAACCAGGTTTACGAGAAACTATATTTTTTGCTATAATTTGTCCCATTATTTTTACACCTCCTTTTTATAATTAAATATCGTCGATAAGTATATCATCAGCGACTATATAAATATATCGAAGATTAAAAATAACAAAAATTATATAAATAAAGAGTTTAATTATAAATAAAACAAAAGAGGTAGATAAAAAATAGCTCCAATTTCAGGATTAAGATTAGATGATTTATTAGATCATATTGAATCTATTAAGAAGAGAGGTGAGAATTTTCATCTACTTGAAGTACTTAAAGATGATTTTGATTTATCTGTAAAAAATTATAAAGAAGAAAAATGTTATATAGAAAAAGAAGAAATTATTGGTGAAATTATAGAAAAATATAAATTCTTAAATTTATATGTAGAATCTGTTGGTGAGAATGGATTATGGTATAATAAATATGATGTTGAAATGTCATTTGATTATGTAGAAAATTTAATGGATAGGATTTTTGATGATTTTTCAGAGGTAAGCAGATTACATGGAGAATTTAAAAAAAGATTGCCTAAAACAAAACATTCTGAGAAAAATGTGAAGGATTATACGCAACAACTTTTAAGCAATAACTAAAAATTTTAATCTATTAGTTGATTAAATATTCTAATAAAAGATTATAAGTTTATTTTAGGTGATTAGTCTTGTAAGCTTCGTTAGGTGGTTATTTTGTAGTCCTGCGGTAGATTTATAAATTTGAATTTATTTATAAAAAATATGAAAAAGGAGTGGTCTAAAATACTTTTAGCGAGTTTATTATTATTTATTTTAAATGCATTCTCACAACCAACAATAACAGGTTTTACTATTAAAGATACAGGAATCTCTGTTGCTAAAACTGTATTTTCTTATTTTAAAGATCAGGTATTTCCTAGATTAATTGAAATGTTCAGATCTCCCTTTGATTATCCAGAAACCCTTTGGTTAATTATACCATTATTTGTAACTATATTATTTATGCAGTTATATTTTGGAAGATGGAAGAATGAAAAATTAGGCTGGAATAGTGTTCTTGCAAATATGATTGCTTTATTATTTGTAATCATGAATTTGATATACTATATGATCCAAAATTATAAGCCTGAAGAAATTTTTAACCTGGGAGATCCAGTGTATAAAATTATCTTAATAGGGGTAATAATAATCCAGATTATTTTAATGATGGTTTTTGTATATTTCCATGAAATTCCGAAGAAGATTTTATTTTTTATAGGTTCGAGCCTCACTATCAATACACTTGCTTTTGTAACGATTGTCATGGTTTACGGAAGAATTCCATTTGACTTGGTTACACTAACAGCATTCATTTGCTTGTATATCTTTGTTCAGTTGTTCTTCTTGTTATTTAGATGGATAATACCCCCTTCTAAACAGATAAAGCCCTATCTTAGAGAAAAGGCAAAAAAAGAAAATGGGGTTAAGATTGAAAAGAAGAGAGTAAACACATTAAAAAGGCATATATTAATTAATCATATCAGAGAAAAGTATTTGGATATTAAAAATAAGATAAGGGACATATTCCGTAGATAATTGCGGTAGATTTATTAAGGTTGATAGGAAACCAAAAGATTTATATATAATGTAAGACATATCTTACTTATGGAAATCGCACTGACAAAAATGAGTTCTAAGGGACAGATAGTAATACCTTCAACTATGAGGGCAGATATCAAAGAAGGGGATAAGATTGTAATTATAGAGAATAAAGGTAAATTAATTTTAGAAAAAGTAGGAGAATTTGATAAAAAATTAGAAGAAGATTTGGAATTTGTAAGAAGAACTGAAAAAGCTTGGAAAGAGTATGAAAAGGGAAAATTTACTTCTTCTAGTGCAGAAGATTTCTTAAAAGAAATGGAGAAATGGTAATTAAAGTCATAGAGAAGACTGATGAGTTTGTAAGAATAATAAAGAAATTAAAAGATAACGTCCTTAAAGAACAAATAGAAAAACAAATTATTAAAATTATAAAAGATCCAGAAATAGGAAAACCTATGATGTTTTTAAGAAAAAGGACTCGTGAAGTTTATATTAGCAAATTCAGATTATCTTATGCATATATTAAAGAAGAAGATAAGTTAATATTATTAGATTTTTATCATAAAGATAAGCAGTAGAAGTTCTATAACGTGCATTATGCGGTAGGTTTATACATAGATTATAACAATTATTTTAAAAGTCATAAATACTTAAATATTCAAACTTGGTCTTGTTTTTATGGCAACAATAATAAGTCTTGACCAATGTACTAATCCTACACTTCCATACCAAGATAAATTAGTAAGGGAAGAAGATGGTTTGGTTATAGGAACAAGAGATGGTGGAGGATCAGAATGGTGGGACAGCCAAAAAGAATTAAAATATATAGCAGGATATATACAAGAAGATGGTGATTTAAGTTCTCCAAAACCCCTTGCAAGATGTCCAATTGTAGGTTACCAACCAGTTGTGTTAAAAGTAAATTTAAAAAGTTTAGGTTCAAAGATTGATGCTTTTGTTGATCCAAGAAAAATAGTAAGTATAGATGATCATGTTGATGAATCTGAAATTTCTTTAAAAGTTTATAAAAATTAGAACGACCACATAATGACCAGTGTTATGCGATTTCCAATTTTTTCTTTATCATTTCTTTAATTTCAGGACCATACTTATCAGTATGCAACATTTTATGATGATTTGGGCATAATCCTATAAGATTAGCTGGATCTTTATTTTTATGGTTTTCATCCAAATGATGCAAATCAACTACTTTATCAAATCCACAAACTATACATTTTTTCGTTTTTTCTCTGTATAATTCCAATGAAATATCATGCCATTTATTATAATTATATCTTTTAACATTATCATAATGATATAATTTGATATGGCATGTTCCACAAAGACCAAATGCTTTATGTTTCATTTTTCTTCCACAATTCTTACATATAATCATTTTAGGTGGTAATGTTTTTCTATAACAATTAAAACACATACTCTTAGCATGATGATTTTTTTGTTTTCCGCAGGATTTGCATTTAATTATTATGTTAGACATATCTAATAAAAGTAAATCTTATATTAAAACTTTTAGAACTACTTTAAAGTGTACGTTTATATTTTTAAAACGCAGAGCCATATATTGAATATTATATGTACATTTGTATTAGAATAGGTTATTTTATTGATTTTGACTAGCAAAATATTGTTTTAATGGACTATTTGGTTCTTTTAATCTTTTTTCAACCTGCTGTTTTGCTAAATCAATTATTTCTTGCATATAAGTTTTAGCTTCTTCAGGAGTCCCAAAAAAAGGTTCTGTGCTTACTAAAGGTTTATAATTATGATCTGGTCCTCTTGAAATAATACCTAAATATTTTCCATTTTCGTCTGGTCCACAAGATTCTACAATTATATCTTCTGGATTTCCTACAATTTCGAGACAAGTTAATAAAGATACCATTTGAATATAAAATATATAGAAATGTATTTAATCCTTTCTATTTAAACGAACATTATCTCTAGAATAGGTTATTTTGTTGTAAATTAAGGATTAATTGGTCTACGAGTTGCCTTCCACTTCTTTTCTTCTTCTCTGATAGCTTCTGAAACTTTTCTTCCAAATTCCCCACCCCAAAGAGTTTCCTGAGATACTTTAGCAACTAAACCTCCTTTCTCCCTAACTTGTTTCATATGGTCATCAAAAGATAATAATTTATTTTCAGGGATAGGATATACAATAGTTCCAAAATATTCTTTTCTTTCCTTTAAAGGATCTTTTCCACAATTAATACAATAATATCCTTCCTGCCCAGGGATTTGAAAAGTTGGATTCATACAATTCTTATGAAGATATTCTGGTTTTATTCTTTCTCTTGGCATAAAGATTAAAAGATTAAGTTATTTATATAATTTTATATTCTAAAATAGTTATCTATTAAAAAGACTATAATCAAAGGGTTTTGAGTAATCTGTTTCCTCTCTTGACTTAAACACACTATCAAATCTTGAATTAATAAAGAAACCATCCAATCTATCTAATGGTTCTTGTACTCTGGGCATTGCAAATAAGTAATCATATCCTTTAATTGACTTTTTCTCTGGCATATTATCCCCCAAATAGATTATAACCTAATTTTCTTATTTCAGGTTCTTCATAAAGTCTTTCATGTTTTGGTATAATTTTTGCTAATCTTTCAAGTAATCCACTATAATCAGCATTACATCTTGATGGGAGGTCTATCCATGAAATATTGGGGCACGTAGTTCCACCTTTTAATAATGCACTATCGTACTTAGCAGCACCTTTATTCATAAAATAACCTAATTTTACTTATTTATA
>JAHIVQ010000100.1 GCA_018816585.1 Nanobdellota archaeon | reverse complement strand
CTTTATACTTAAATGCTAATCATAATTGTAAATGGTATGAGGAAACGGAACTAAACTTACATAGAGAAAATGAAAATGAGGATATATAATGGTAGCAAGAAAAAGATTAGAAACTGAAGATTATAAAAAATATAAAGAAAATCTTAAAGAAGAGGCTGAGTTGCTAAAGTATTATTTAAAAGGCAGGATATGGTGGCAATCATTTCATCGTGGACAATTTATAAAGGGGGATTATATTCAAGGAAGGCACGGAAAAATCAGAAAATATGAGGGATAATGAGGAATAATATAGAATAATGTGGACATATGCTAATATTAAAAGAACCAAAATAAAAAAAATAAAAGAAGGATATTTAGGTTTAAATAAAGATTTAGAGAAAGTTTTGGAAGAAAATAAAATACTTAAAAAAAGGATTGATATTTTAATAAAATTAATAGAGGAGTGTGGTCTTGAATATAAAATCAAAAATACCAAAAAAAATTAGAGTAGGTGGAATTGATTATACTATAACTCTTAAGAATAAATTTTTAGATGATGATGAACATTGGGGGGTATGCAAAAACGATTTAGCAGAAATAGTTTTGATTACAGATAATGATGGAGAAAAAATAGCCGGATGTACACTTCTTTCTAATTTATTTTACGAACTATGCCATGCTATAGATAGGGTTTATTGTGGACAAACTATGTCTGAAGCAAATATTGAAAAAATAAGTACATTTTGGTTTCAGATGTTATCAGATAATTATTTTTTTATAGAAAATCGGACTTTTCCAGATAAGATAAGAATAATAGGTATGAATTATGATGTTATAACAAATTATAAGTTTGATTGTGTAAATAGTAAACCTGATATTGGTATAAGAATAGGAACTTTAGAAATAAGATGTTCTGGGGATGAGGATGTGAATAAGGAGGTTTTAAAAAGAGATTTAATTATGTGCATTACAAAACAATTAGTTGGTAATGGATTATTTTCAGATGAAGAAAAAGAAGAATTTAGAATGGAGTCTTTTTGTTCAGGGTTATACCAAGTTCTTAAAGATACTAAACTAAATAATTTAATTAAGGAGATTTGTGAATGACAGATTTTATAGAAATAAAAGATATATATGGAATGTCTCATATTTTAAACAAAAATCATATAATACATATAGGATATCCACGTTCAGAACTTATAGAGTGTAAATCAGTAATTGATTATGGTACTGGATTTTTAGAATGTATTTATATGAAAGAAACTATTGATGAGCTTAATGAAAAATATAAATTTGTAAAGGTATCGGTATAATGAAAAGGTTCTGTAGCTTAATGTAAAGCTCTTGGCCGTTAACCAAGAAAATGATAGTTCAAATCTATCCAGAACCTCCAAGGAGAAATGATGAAAATACCCAATATAGTAATATCAATTCCGCATGAAATAATGCAAGATAGAGGATATGATGAAGCTTGGTTACAGAAATTTTTAATAATTTCAATTATGAAAACAGGATATAATAAACTTGATGGAATTATTGAAAAATATGATGCTATTGAAAGTAAAAATAAAGTATTTACATATTACCCAAGCAAAAGAGATATTTTATTTAAACAATTTAAAAGATGGAAACCTGAGTGGATGAAAAAGAAAGAAATACTTTTTAGGAGTTGGAGATAAATATGGCGTGTAGACAAACACATAGTATATGGTTTTATATAAAAAAAGTAATATTTCCATACAGTAAATCTTATGGAAGATGGAAATGTTTTAAAGAATTGTTAAACCTAGATATAACAAATAAATATTTCTGGCATGATTCTTTTGGAAAATTTATAAATAGATATACTATTTGTAAAATAAAAGGACATAAAAATGTTCATTGGTTATCAGAAGGTGGTTGTGATGATAATAGACCAAAACATTATTGTTTTAATTGTGAAAAAGAGGTTAATCCCGGAGTTGATAAGATAAATGAAAAATCAAGCATATATTAAAATAAGTTTTGAACAAATTAAAAAGATCCTAAATATAGATGATGATATTACAATAGTATCAGCAGAAGTAAATTGGGTTACTGATGAGATAAAATTAAAATTAGTTGGTGATAGATTACCAAAGTTTTATGGGTGTATAGAATGTATAATGTTAAGAGATGTATCTGAGTGGGGACGTATATGAAAAACTATTGCAAAAAGTGTGGAAAGAGGGATACTTGTATTAAATTATGTAAAGAAGCCGAAGAATATGTTAATCAGGATTTTATTACTGTAGATGAAGGATTGATTTACCGAGATATAGAAAATAAAGAAAAAGAGTATGAAATAGAATTTGAATACTGTGGGTTTGATAAAGAATATGAACTAAAAAGAAATAAAGCGTTATATAGAACAGCAGTTATAAATCTTTATAAAGATGGAAAATCTACAAGAGAAATTGCCTATCATGTTCCTTATAGTCAATCACAAATTGTTAGAATAATACAAAAATATAAAAAAAGTGATGCATTTTAGAATCATTATTTTTTTTATATTCAAATACTTACCTTTTTCCTACCTCCTATAATAGAAAGACAATAAAATATTTAGTAGTTTTAGACCGTTAAGCACCCCTTTAAAACCTATTACATGAGAGGCGTTGTGTAATGGTCTATCTATATCTGGAGTGATATAATTGGCTGGACTGCCTGGAAGAATTAATGACGAAGAACGTGCAAGGCGTTTGTTTGAAATAGATAGACTCGAACAAGAAGGATATTCTGATTCCAAAATATCAGATGAATTAGGTTTATCTATACAAGTCATCCAAAGATCAAAAAAATACCT
>JAHIVQ010000099.1 GCA_018816585.1 Nanobdellota archaeon | reverse complement strand
TCAAAGAAATAATTTTTATAATAATTTTTATTAAAACACTCTTTCATATAATTTAAAAATATAAAGACTATTTAAATCTTTTTTATTAAAAAATAAAAGAAAAAAATTAATCTTTTACAAAATTGAGTATATTCGGTTCCCTAAAACCTCTTTTTAGTAATATATCCCTTTCTTTTAATAAACAAGATCTATTATGGGCTATGGCTTCATTAATTTCTCCTCTTTCCCATGCTTTACTACATAATAATCCATTATCATTAAAGGGATCATCATAATTTGGGATTTTTAGTGTACTAACAGCAAATCGTTTTGCTTCAAATTTTTCTTTATTCAATTCATTGTGAAATTCAACTAGAAAACCTAAATGATGGAATAAAGAGCCCCTCTCAAAATCAGAATTAAAAGCATAAAATGGTTTATCTAATTTTGGAAGAATTTCTTTTATTTTGTTTTTTAATTTATCAATTGATTTGGTTGTTTTAGCACAAATTATATTTAATCCTCTTTTATTTATATATCCAAATATCACCGGAATTATCTCTTTATATCTTCTAGAATCATTATAATCTTTAAAATTCCCAATTGTTTCTAAGTCTATTATTGTCCCCTTAAAATTTGACTTTATTTTTTCTTTATATATTTGCATTTTCTATTTTCCTCCTTTGTTTTATAAAATCATACACATTTGTACGATTGAAATTTAATAATTTTCCAATTTCACATGCAGAAAATCCCTGATCTAATAAAGAAAAAACATTTAGTTTGAATTCTTTATCATAATGCCTTAATCCTTTTCGTTTATAAGTTGATAAACCAATTCTTAATTTTTCTCGTTTTCTTTTAATACTAAAATTAATATTATTATAAAAATTTTTAATATTCTTATATCCTGCAGATTTTAGCCTCGTGACTGTTTTGTCATAAACAACAATCAAATCTATACTAAAATCATTTTTTAAAATTTCCTTAATTTTCAATAATGGATTTTTATTCCCAGAGCATACAGAAAGATATACTCCTCCTGATACTTTTAATGATGCAGTTCCTTCAGAATCAAATATACCCCTTATAAAAGCAGCTTTTATTTTTAAATCTGGATTTTCTAATATTTCTTTTGGGACTTCCCATTCTTTAGTTTTAAACGATTTTGAATATTTTAATAAATCATTTGCAGCTAACTTTGAACTTAAGTTTATCACATATAGTGGTTTTGGGTTATTAGAAAAATTTGTATGATTTTCTATTCTCTTCTTTTTACTGGGCAATAAACCATATACCTTATTTAAATATCCTCTAAATTTATCTGCAAAATCTTCATCAGTTACATCCAATCCTATTAGAGAACCATTTCCTAATTTATCCATTCTTATATAACCATCTCCACATAGAACCCCAAGAATGTATGCTTTTTCTAGGCTTAAAAATTTATTTTGAGGTAAAATCTTGTTTAATATTTTTTCTTGGAATGGTTTTTTATCTGTATAAACCCAATCTGATATTGCCCCATAACTTATATTAAATCCTTTTTTTGATAAATAAGAAAATATTTTATTAATATTTAACCCATTTTCTCTTAATCTCATAACTTCTTGATATTCTTCTAAAGAATGTGTTTTGTACATAATAAAAATAAAAAAAGTAAAGGAATTACTCCTTTACATCTACTATTCCACTCTCTGTAATTGTAAATATTATTTCCATTGGTGGTAAATAAGAACTATCAACTAATTTTGCAACTCTTGTCCCTTTTTTTCCTTTTCTTAAATAAACTCTTATATTACAGCCGTGACCCATTATATTACCCCCGACAGCTTCTGTTGGGTCTCCAAAGAATGTATCTGGTTTAGTCATTACTTGATTTGTTACATAAATTGCAACATTATGCATATCTGCTAATTTCTGTAATACATGTAGATGTTTATTTAATTTTTGTTGCCTGTCTGCTAGAGTCGATCTTCCAATATATTCGCTACGAAATAAATTCATTAGAGAATCAACTACAACTAATCTTACAGGAAATTTTTCTTTTGTTATAAGATCATTTATTTTTTCAGCTACTAACATTTGATGATCTGAATTAAAACACTTCACTACTTTAATATTTTTTAAAACATTAGTATAATCTAGACCAGCAGACTCTGCAATCTCTTTAATTCTTTGGACTCTAAATGTACTTTCTGTATCTAGAAATACAACTCCTCCATTCAAACCTCCTTTATCTTTTGGAAGTTGTACATTTATTGTTAATTGATAACCTATTTGTGACTTTCCAGAGGCATAAGAGCCGTGTGCTTCAGTTATTGTTCCTGTTTCTATTCCTCCGCCCAATAATCTATCTAATTCTTTAGAGCCCGTTGTTATCCTTTCTATCCTTTCTGCTCTTTTCAATAATTCCTCTCCAGATTCAAATCCCATATCTAGTGAGTTTCTTGCTGTATTAATGATCTTTCTTGCAACCGCTCCTCCAACACCAGCTGCTTCAGCTAGCACACTCGGACTAGAAACAGCTATTGACATCAAATCACTGAAACCAGATTCTTTTAGTTTTTCAGCAGTTGCACTTCCAACTCCTGGAAGTTCTTCAACAGTTGTTATTTTTTCTTCTTTTTTACTCATCTTCTTCACCATCCTTTAAGTCTTCAGCTAATAATAATTCCTCTTGCGCTTTTTGCAGTACTAGAATTATCTTTGATATATCATTGCTTCTTAAGTTGATTGTTGCATCATGCCATTTACCATCCTGATTCCAGGATTTTCTTATGCTAGCTGTCTTAAAGCTAATATTATTGCCTTCTTTGTCTTGTTTTTCATTGAGCCAGATAGCACTCTCAATGTTTCCAGAACGAAACTTCTTTATAGGTCTATTACCTTCCATTTTTATTCCTCCTATTCCTTTCGGTTTTTATTTCAAAAGGAGTTTATTTAATTATAACTAGACTTATTTATAAACCCTGCGCGCACACCTTGCAAGTTGCAATTTACTCCAAAATATATATTGGAAAATAGATATTAATTGGAAATTTTTATAGTCATTAACTGAAAACAAGGATTATAAGAATTAAAACTCAAGAATTTAAGGTTTTTATATTTCATTTGATAACTGTTTATTTGAGACTTAGAATTAAGTCTGGCTCATATCTTTTACATTCTTCTGCCAATAATCTACGATGACAATGTTCTGGAGAATCTTCT
>JAHIVQ010000098.1 GCA_018816585.1 Nanobdellota archaeon | reverse complement strand
CGATATAGACCTGTTAATTATAACTAATAACAAGATAGAAAATGTAATAAATAACAAAAGGGAATTAGTATATAAAATATTCGGGAATTCATTAATGGCATATGTTATGACAGAAAAAGAATTTAAAAATAAAAAAAATACAGAATTAATTAAAAATATAATAAAAGAGCATATATTAATCAAAGGAGAATTAAAATGAAAATAATAAGAGTAAATAAAGAATTATATAAAAATTATCTCAAAAAAGCCCAGGAAAATTTTGAGAGCATGAATGACAATATTGATAATAATAGATGGAATGGCGCGGTTGTAAATGCAGTTCATTGCGTTATAAATAGCGCTGATGCCCTCACGATATTCTTTAAGGGAGAAAGACATGCAGGAGAAAAACACGAAGATGTTGTCAAACTGCTAAAAACAATAAATATAATGGATAACAAAAAGATACAACAATTGCTAAATGTGCTGCATCTCAAAAATAAGGTAGAGTATGAAGAAGTATTAGTATCAGAAACCAATGCAAAAGATACACAAAAAAGCGTTGAAAGGTTTTTAAATTGGATAAAAGAGATATTAAAAGAGTAATATAATTTGAGTTTTGGATTTTTTACAGAATTTTTCAAGGATTTTCCATTCTTGTATGGATTGACACTGGCGCAATATTTAAGTATTCCAATATTTATTATCTCTCTGATAGAATTAATAAAAAGGAGGTATGTAAATGAAAGAAGAGGTGAATAAAAATAAGTTAGGATTAACTTTAGGAATATTCTTTGCAGGATTACATTTTCTATGGGTCATTGCAGTACTAGCAGGAATAGCACAAACTTTTTTAGACTGGATTTTCCCAATGCACTTCTTGAACAATGTATATTCAGTAGTTAACTTCAGCTTAGGATATGCTCTAGCTTTAGTAGCACTTGCATTTGTTTCAGGATACATAATGGGATTTGTACTTGCATGGCTATGGAATGAAATTCCAAAGTAAATTTTAAATTTTTTTTATTTTTTTGAAAGAAAGCTTTATTAACTATAGAAATCTATGATTAAAGAGGTGAAACTTTGAATAAAAAGAAAAGAGGAGTAAGCCCTTTAATAGCTACTATTCTTATAATAGGTTTTACAATTGTACTAGCTGTTCTTATAATGACATGGGGAAGTTCCTTTGTTAAAACACTGACAGAAAAGCAAAGTAAAACTTCAAACTTAGGTTTAGAATGTAGTAAATTACAATTTAAAATAGATGAAATTAAAATCGTAAATGATGGATTAACATGGAAATTAACCAATAATATTGATAAAAAAATAGATAATCTTTTAATACAAATTATAAAAAAGGATAAATCTACAGAAATAGTAAATGGAGCAGATATATCTCTTGATCCCTATCAAACAATGATACCACCAGAACCATTTCCATTAGATAATTTATATAGTACATTTAAAATATCTATATTAATTCCAAATGAAGATAAAGTAAGATTAATACCTCAAATAAAAATAGATGATGAACTAATGACCTGCCCAATAGAATATTCTGAAGAAAAAATAATAGAGGGTGCACAATGAACAATAATATAACTAAAATAATATTATTAATTTTAGTAATTAGTTTATTTATTCCCTTAATTTATTCTTCTCCTAATGGAGACCTTGATGGGGATGGTTATGCTGCAGCTGGCGATTTAGTAATTATGAGAAGTTTAGTACTTGGATTAAGTTCAATATGTCATAATTCAATTGGTACTGAAGTCCCTTGTATTTCAGTAGCAGACTTAAATGAAGATGGAATTATAAACCAAACTGATTATGATATTCTAAGAAATATTGTATATCCTAATTTAACAACTACTGATTCAAATAATGAAGATTATATTACTACAAATTACATTGGTTACGAAATAGAAATAACTGCAACAGCAGATAACCAAGCAACATTACACTCAATAAAACAACTAGATTATAATGTTAATTATACTTCTGCATTCAAATTATATAGTTGGTTAGGGGATACTTACATAGCTGATGTTAGTTTTAATGGTTATTATCTATATAATAATGATAAAAGTTATTTATTTGGAAATTTTAGCATTGATAACAAAACAGATTTGTCTGAATTTAATATATATGAAATAATTAATCCTTACCAAGGGTTATGTACATTAGAAAATGAGATATGGGGTTGTGTCTTAACAAATAAAGAAGGTTTTAATATTCCAAGTATTATGATTGCTGGTTTTTTAGAAAATGATGAATTAAAATCCACTTTTTATTATCAATTTAATTCAATCTTATCAGGAAACGGTAAAATTTCAGATATAACAAATGGAAATGATATTCAAGGTCTTGGAAATCTAGAAGGAGACATATTTGGAATGATAGCAGAAAATATATTGGCTGGTTATGGTTATGATATCTTGTTAACAAATTCAAGTTATAATGGAATTTATGCAGGAACTTGTTACTTTGCTAATGATAGCATTAATCTTAATGTAGAAATGCAGTACTTGAATTGTGTTGCTGTACTAAAAAGTTATATTGATTATGATAGTGATGGTATATTATCAGATGAAGATTGCAATGATAATGATCCCTCTATAGGTAAATGTCCAGAACTAAATGTTGCAACTTCTGGTCCATCTGGTGGTTCAGGTGGGGGTGGAGGAAGTGATAGTCATCCTGTAGTATGTAATCCTGATATAGCATGTAGTGCATGGAGTTCTTGTACTCCTGAAGGAAAAATGACAAGAACTTGCCAAGTAACAAACAATTGTAACAGGAATGATGGTATGGTTACTGAATCTATATGTAATTATAATGCTCAAGAAACTAATAATGAAGGTCCGCAAGAAGAAATAAAGGGTTTCATAGAAAAAAAGAGTGAAGAAGAGCTAAATAAAGGAAAATGGATATATGTATCAATATTATTACTAATACTTTTAGTTTTATTAGTTATAATATCTTATTACTACAGATATTACAAAGAAAATAAAAAGAGGTGAGATTAATGGGATGCAGTTGCTGCGAGCCTAAGCCAAAAGCAAAAAAGAAAAAAAAGAAAAAATAAATCATAAGATTTATTAATCAATTTATTTTACTTTTTTTATGAATATTACAAAAAACCAGAAAATAGGTTTATTAATAATAGGAATTGCATTATTAATAGGGTATATGATTTATTCTTTCAATAATATAATAAATATAGCTATGCCTGCTGATCAGTGCGGTATAAATTACTGCCCACATGAAGCAGCATTAAAATTACAAACAAATATATCACTTATATTTTTGGTTATTGTAGTTATTATTGGTGTATATTTCCTTTTTGCAAAAGAGAAACAAGAGATTAAAAAAGTAAATCCTGAAAAATTAAAAACATTAAATGAAGAAGAAAAGAAAATATATGATTTAATAAAAACAGAAGGGAGTATTTTTCAATCAGACTTAGTTGAAAAATCTGCGTTTGATAAGGTAAAAGTAACAAGAATTCTTGATAAATTAGAAGGCAAGCAATTAATAGAAAGAAAAAGGCGCGGAATGACAAATATGGTAATAATCAAGTGAAACTAGTTTCAAACAATCGCTTATAAGCTGTTTCTTATTCTAAATT
>JAHIVQ010000097.1 GCA_018816585.1 Nanobdellota archaeon | reverse complement strand
CAAGATTATCAAGATCTAAAGATACATTAAAACCTGTTCTTAAATACCATGGAGAGTGTTTTTTAATAATAAAAGATGATAGAATGATTGAGCGTTCTTACGGAAAATTACAGGGTGTAAAACATAAGACATTTATTAAAAAATATGGAAAAGAATTATTTGATAAATATCATAGATCTTATGATTCAAGGCCTCCAAAAGGAGAGTCAATAAAAGAGGTTGAAAAAAGAGTTTTGAGTTTTATAAAAGACTTGTTAATTTTTATTAAAAAAAATAAAGTAAATGTTGCAATCTCTGCACATGGAAATTCAATGAGACCATTTAGAAGATATTTTGAAAAATTAAGTATAAAACAAATGATGAAGCTGGAAAATCCATGGGATGATTATTTTGAATATGAAATAAAAGCTTAATTATGCTTCTCTAAAAATTCCTGCGGAGTAATTATCTTGATATTTTTATATTCCTTAAGCTTTAACAGATGATTATCATAAGAAATTAAATAATCAACATTTCCGTCAACAGCAGATTCAAGTATCTTGTTATCAGAATGGTGTTCTTTAATAATATTCAATTCAGAATTTGAAATAACCATTTCACTTATATATAAAATTGTCCTTATCAAATCTTTAACAGCGAGATTTCTATCTTCAATAAATTTCTGGAATTTAGATTCTTTATTCAAGACATCAACAATCTCTAAAAGAATTTTTTTGGTAATAACTAATTCTAATTTTTTAGCTTTTATAATATTAATGAGCTTATTTGCCTCTCCGCTCCAAAATACAGCTGACAGCCAAATATTTGTATCTAAACATATCCTCATTTGGAGGCTCTGACCTCTTCTATTATAATATCCAAATCATTTTTATTAAATCCAGATTTTTTTGCAGCTTCTTTAAATGGCTTTGTTGCTTCCTCCCAGCTTCTAATTTTTGGCATTTCTATTTTTTTTAATAGGATAGCATCTCCTTGCTCGATTACAGCAAATGGCGTGCCTTCTTTTAATTCCATATCCTCTCTTATAATCTGAGGTATTACAATCTGCCCTTTTGAACTCAATCTGGTAAACTTTAAAGCTTTCATTTTTAATCAGTAAGAATGTAAGATTATATATATTTAAACCTTTCCTTTCTAAAAGTCATCAAAAGTTATATAAATTAACTTATATTTTCTAGTATATGTTCCTTAAAGCAAGAGATAGGATAAAGAAGTTTTACAGCCTGATAGCAGAAACTGATGTATTAGTTAAAAATGAAAGATATGAGGATGCAATTGGTTTATATAATGAAGTTAATAAAGCATATGAATCAATACCCATATCAATGAGAACAGAAGCTCTTTCTCAAAATCTTGATAGATTAAATAGAGAATTAATATTATACTTAAAAATAAAAGAAATTCATACTCTAATCTCAAACAAAAACTTTTCAAGAATAGATGAGATGCTTGAATATATCAAGATGTTAATATTCAAATTAAAAGAACAAACACCAAAACCAATTTCATTAATAAAATTCGGAGAGGATAAATACAGGTATTATGGAGAAATGTATAAGGTTGAACGTGAAAAAGACTTGTTTAATAAAAAATATGAAAGAATTAAGGAAGCAATAATTAAAGGAGATATAAAAAGAGCAACCTTATTATTTGAAGATTTAAAATTAAAATTCAAGGATGTTGAAAAGTATGGAAAGGCACTCGATTTATATGGAAAATTAGAACAGATAAGAAATAAAATAGAAAATCCTGAGACTATAAAACATAAAGGAGTTGAATATTATAATAATAAAAAAGAGCATGTAAAAGAGAAGATTATAGAGAAAAAAGAAGTTGTAAATGAAAAAACTGTTGATGAGGAACTTTCTGAAATTCATAAATTACTGAAGGAAAATGATGTTAGTAATGCAAAAAGGCTGTTTAAGAGATTATAAAAAATTATATAAATACATGTTCTAAATTCTTATTATGTTTAAATTCCTTAAAGAAAAACTGAAGAGTGCTATTTCAAGCATTACAAAGAAAGTAGAAAACATTCCTATAGAGGAAAAAGTACAAGAAGTTATTATAGAAAAAACTCCAGAAAAAAAGGAAAAACTAGCAAAGGAAAAGAAAAAAGAAATAATAAAAGCTCCTGAGAAAGAAATAAAAGAAAAAAAGGGTTTCTTTGAAAAAATAAGAGAAAAAGTACAAACTACTTCAATAAACGAAAATGATTTTGAAGAAATATTTTATGATTTGGAAGTTGCTTTATTAGAAAATAATAGTGCAGTTGAAGTTATTGAAAAGATAAAAAGAGATTTGAAAGAGGTTTTAGTTGACAAACCAATAGAAAGGAAAAAAATAAAGACAATAATCCAAGATAGTTTAAGAAATACAATAGAAGAT
>JAHIVQ010000012.1 GCA_018816585.1 Nanobdellota archaeon | reverse complement strand
TTCTTTAGCAAGTTCTTGAGTCATTTCAATTGGAAAACCAAAAGACTGGAATAATAAAAATGCATCACTTCCTGAAATTTTTTTGTTAACAACAACTTTTTCAAATTGTTTTAATCCACTTTCTAATGTTTTTGAAAATCTCTCTTCTTCTTTTTCAAGTTCTTCATTTATTTTTTCCTTATTTCTTTCAAGCTCAGGATATTCTTCTTTATACATATTAATTACAATATCACTTATTTTTGAACAGAAAGCATTTTTAATACCCATTAATTTTCCTAATCTTATAGCTCTTCTTATTAATCTTCTTAATACATAACCACGTTCAACATTTGATGGAATAACACCATCACTTATAATTAATGTTGCAGCCTTAAGATGATCTGCAATTATTCTTATATATTTCTCATTTTTTTCTTTTACTAATGATTTTATCTCTTTTATTATTGGTAAAAATAATTCTGTTTCATAAACTGATTTTTTTCCTTCAAGCACAGTAATTGTTCTTTCAACACCCATTCCAGTATCAACATTTTTTTGCTTTGATAATTCATATATTCCATCTTTATTTTTATTGTACTGCATGAAAACATCATTCCATATTTCAACCCACCTTTTATCTTCTGGATCAAATTTTGGGGGCTCTTCATCAGAGATCCAGTAGAACATTTCAGTATCAGGACCGCAAGGACCAGTTGAACCAGCAGGGCCCCACCAATTATCAGCTTTTGATAAAAATGCAATTCTTTCTTTTTTAATTCCTAATTTTAACCATATATTTGCTGCTTCTTCATCTTTTGGTGCGTCTTTATCTCCAGCAAAGCAAGTAACCCCCAATTTATTAACATCAATTCCAAGCCATTTTTTTGAAGTCAAAAATTCAAAACTAAATTCAATAGCTTCTTTCTTAAAATAATCACCAAGCGACCAATTTCCTAGCATTTCAAAGAATGTTAAATGTGTATCATCACCAACTTCTTCTATATCCCCTGTTCTTATACATTTTTGTACATTTGCAATTCTCTTACCTAAAGGATGTTTTTCTCCTAATAAAAAAGGAACAAGAGGATGCATTCCAGCTGTTGTGAATAATACTGTAGGATCATTTTCAGGCACTAAAGAAGCTGATTTTATTATAGAATGCCCTTTAGAATTGAAAAATTCAAGGTACTTCCTTCTTAAATCACTTGCTTTCATCTTATAATTTAAAACACTATCTTTATAAATATTATTCTATTAAATAAGATATGAAAAAGCATTATAATCTATTAATATTACTTTTGCTGGTTATTTTAATAATAGGGGGATGCGCTCTTAAAGATAAATTATTGAATAAAGAGATTACTCAAAAAGAAGTAAATTCAAACTTATTACTAAATTTAGAATTTAATAATATAAGTGATTCAAGTGATTATGGAAATGAAGTAATTGCTTATGGAGGTTCTATAATTGATGAATTTTATTCATTTGATGGAAAATCATATTTGAAGATAAATAAGGACTTTAATAATAAGGAAATATCAATTGGATTCTGGATTAAGCCGACAAAAAGGCAGAATGGTTTTATACTTGCAAATGGCCCTGTGACAAATACACCTTCTTTATCAATTTATTTTGATACTTTTAAGAGAATAAAGTTTAATCGCGGAAGAGAATCAAAATATACTGAAGCAGGAACAATTCCATTTAATAACTGGACATTTGTTTTCATAACAAATGATGGTATAACTAAATTTTATGTAAATGGAGTAAAAATATCAGAAATTGACCAGGAATTTGAGCAGAATTCCAATCACACTGAAACTTATATAGGAAAGGGTTTTGAATGCTCTTCAATATATGGCTCATTCAGATGTTCGGATTCATTCTTTTATGGGGATCTGGATGATGTAAGGATTTATAATGAAGTTTTGAATGAAGAAAAAATAAAATTAATTTATGAAGAAATAAAAAAATGATTATTGATATAAAAAAGTCTTTATTTTTTTCACATTATTCCTAATTTTTCACATTATTTTCTACTTTAATAAAAACAAAAGTTTTAAATACTAACTATTGATTATTTATATAAATTAAAATTAATTATCAATAATTAAAATTAAGTATTACTAAGTAAAACTAAGTAAAATGAAAAAAGAGAGAAAAAACAAGAAGTTTTTATTAGATATTCCAGAAGAAATTTGGAATAAATGGAAAAATAAAGTTCCTCGTTCTATTTCACTAAATAAAGCACTAATTGAATTACTTGAAAGAGAAGGAAAATGAAGAATAAAAAATTCTTAATTAATATAATAATTGGAATAATGTTTATGCTAATCTTAGTTAATTTAGTATCTGCACAATACTTAACTTCATTGGATATTTTTGATTCAGAGCAAGATGATGAAACACAACCTCAAAGTGATAATGTTAAAGTTTATGCAGGAGAATGGGTGACTTTTTATGCAAATTATTCAAGTGATGATGGATTTGATTTAGGTGCAGTTTTGTATAGAAACAATACCGATTTAGGAACTGGATATTTAATAAGGGCAATAGACTTTGATGGAGTAGGAAATAAAACTGGATTTGTTTATTCTACATTAGATTATATTCTTGCTTTTTATACAAATGGAACTGAAAAATGGCGATCATACAATACTGCGTTTGATTATGCATATGGTATGGAAACTTATGATTTTGACAATAATTCTCAGGAAGAAGTAGCCTTTATGAGCAGCGGAGGGCAATTATTCATTTTAAATGGTACAGATGGAACTATACTTTTTCAAACACAAGATTATATTACAGGTTATACTCTTGGAATAGGAGATTTAGATGGAGATACTAGAAAAGATGATATTGTTTTAGGTGTTAGTAATACTACTACAGATCTTTATTCTTTAGTTGCATGGATATATAATGAAACTTTAGGAAATTATCAAAATATTTGGAATGAGACTATTCCTACAACTACTATATCTGAAGTAGTAATATCTAGTATTTCAGGGGATGTAGGTTTAGTAGGTGCACAAGATGGAAGTGGAGGAAAAGCGATTATTTATTATGGAAATAGAACATTAAAATATAATTCTGGGGATTTAGGAACAGCACTTAGTATAGCATTTTTTGATCAAGATTCAGATGGAAAAGAAGATGAATTTATGTTGAGTTTAAGTGGTAGTCTTAGAGTTTGGAGTGATGATAAGACTACTTTAGGAATATTAACAGAATCTTGGGGGACTGATTATGAAACATCTGCAATAGATTTAGATGGAGATGGAATTAGAGATGATCTTCTTGTAAGTTCAAATTATAATACTCTATTTGCATATGATTCAAATTTAACTCTCGCATGGCAGTTTAATCCACCTCATAAAGAATTTGAATCACTTTATTATTATACAACTTCTTATTTAATGTACCCTCTTAGTGTGCGGGTTGGAAATGTAAATAATGACTCTTTAGATGAAATAATAGTTGGAGGTTATGGTGGTGGAAGATACTGGATTTTGAATACATCTGGAGATATTATAGGACAATATTATTATGGTTTTGAATCTGATTATGTTTTTGGAGACTATATTGGAATAACTTATGCAAAGTCTCCAGGAATAGATATTGTTAATGATTCAAATGGAGATGGAATTCCTGAAATAGCTGTAGCAAGAGCAACTGGTTTTTTTTCTGTGGGGCAGCAAGTTACATGTATGATAAACATAACAGGACATTATAGAGAAGAATATATGTATTACAATTACACTTCAAAATTGTACGAGTATTATTACCCTCTTGATTATTTAGTAATGGAGGATGTTCAGAATAATAAAACATTTAATTGGACTGTTAAATGCGAAAAAGGAGGGTATGAATTACAAGAATTAACAAGTAATCTTACGGCATTTACAAAAATTACTAATTTAACTGTTTTTGATGAAGAAGATGATAGTGAAAATGATGCTGGCTGGCTTACAGAAACTTCAGTAATTCCAAATCAGAATACTTACTTTTTTGCTAATTATACTGATTTAGAAGTCAATGCTCCTGTTACTGAAATAACAGTAAAACCTAAATGGCATAAAGATATTGGTGGTGGTTATGGTTTTTATGACTTAATTTCAGCTGATTTTGATGGAGATAAAAGAAAAGAAAGTTTTGTTTATACTGCATTAGATTCAATTTATGCTTTTTCATCTGAAGGAGATTTCTTATGGTCAAAAGGAGATCCGAATTATGAATATATTTATGACTTAACTAGCGGGGATTTCAATAATGATTCTTATGATGAAATTGCAGGTGTTGGAAGTTTAGGATATATAATAATTCTTGATAGAAATGGAACCCAGATTTATCCATATAATAATTTTAGAACAGGTTATACAATTGCTAAAGGAGACTTAAATGATGATGGAATTACAGATATTATCGCAGGAGTCGGGGATGTTTTTGCTAGTATGGCAGTAAAACCTGGAATTGTAGGTTTTGCATGGAATACTTCAGCATCTTCTTTCCAAACTATTTTTGTAGCAAATGATACAGTTCTTTTTCAGCCAGTAGAAATAAGAGTAGCTGAAATACATGATGCACCTAACAGAGTAGCCTATGTTGATTACACAGGAGCAGAAAAAGCATATGTATATTATGGAAATAAAACATTTATTTACCAAACCGCTGCTTTAACAACCACAGCTTCTTCTCTTAAATTCTTTGATTATTATGGAGATGGAACAGAAGATGATTTGATTATTGGTGATACTGGGAATATTCGTATGTACAATTCTACAGGTTCCAGTATTAGAACAGATACAACCCCATCATATGCTGTTTCTGAAATTGAAACTATTGATTATGATGGAGATGGAATAGCAAATGAATATGTTTATTATCAGACATATTCTATCGCATTAGAAAACAAAGCAGGAACTCAATTGTGGAGTTATAGTCTTCCTAATGATTATTGGGGGAGTCTTGAAGTGAATGATATTAATAATGATGGACAGAAAGAGATTATAGTTTCAGGTGGGACTACTGGAACAATTTATATTTTTAATAAAACAGGTAGTCTCCTTACTAAATCTAGTGCTATTTTTCCAAATTCAATGTCAGGGGAAGATTTAGCTACACTAAATAATAATTATTATGGGGCAAATACGGGAATCGATTTTACTGATAGTGTTAATGGAAGAAAATATCTGGGATTTGCAGCTGAAAATTCAAATGTGGGTACATTTGAAATCTTCCCTGAATGTATTATTCGTTTTGAGGATGGTTTAACTAAAAGAATGTTTTATAATATTTCAGCAGGATTATATTATTTTAATAGAACATTTTCTTCATCAGGGGGTTATGATTGGAATATAACCTGCAAATCAATAAATCATTTAAACGGAATATCTACTTTAAAAACATTGAATATTAATCCAATATTAGATATAAATTTGACTTATCCTGAAAATAATTCTTATTTTAATAATGAACTTAGTGAGGGCTCTATTTTATTGAATGCAACAGTATTTGATTTATTAGGAAATCTTAACAATTTAACTGTCTGGTTTTATGGAGGTTATTCAAATGGAACTTATTCATTGCTGAATACAACTTATAATCAGACAAATGGAACTTCTGTAACTTATAATTGGACAGGATTATCTTTAGGGGAGTATAATTGGAGTGTAATTACAAATAATGAAACAGCAAATTCAAGTCAAGGATTTTCTTATTTTAATATCATAAATTTAACAATAAATTGTGAAGCCGGTGGTCCTTATGGACAAAATGCACTAGTTTTAATTCATGGAAATGTATCTGATGGAATTTCAGCACTTTCATTACAATCTATTAATGTAAGTATCTATAAAAGTAATGTTTTAGAAACAAATACTTCTTTGAATTCTTCTTCTACTGGAATCTTCCAAACAACATTTTCAAATTTAATTTCAGGAAGTTATGTTTTAAATATTTCTACAACTTACCAGGGATATAATAAATCCTGTACAGATAACTTTCAATTAGGAGGTTCAGCTTCTCTTTTATTAGATAAAATAATTTCTCTTAATGAAATTAATTCAACAAATATAATTTACAATATAACACTAAAGACAATAAACAATGGAGGTAGTAATGCAACATCTGTAATTTTAAATGATACAGATTCTTCTGAAAGTCCTTATAGTTTAGGAACACTAACAGCAGAAAATTTTACTTTAACATCTTACTTAAAATCTTATACAAGAAATTCAACAAATTATAACGTAACTCTTGCAATAGCAAGCGTGAATGGAACAGATTTATATTCTGGAAATGAAATCTCAGCAAATTCATCTGAAATAACTTTAATTATTCCTTCTACAACAGCAGACACAAAAATATCTTTAACAAAGAATGTACAATATCTAGAAGAAAATGAGACTTCTGTAACTTATAATTTAACTTCAGATTTTATAAATTCAGGAGGTAATGATTTAACTGGAATTGAAATAAAAGATTCTGATATTTCTTTAGATGATTCTATATCTCTAAACAGAACACAATCTTATTCTATTTCAGACGAAATAATAATTTACAAACAATCAGCAAGTTTTACTCATAACTTCCTAAAATCAAATGCAACTTATGATTCAATAACTTATGAATCAAATGAAATTTCAATATTAATTCCTTCTCTTAAGAGTAATGCAAGTTTGTTATTAACTAAGTATGCTTTAATTAATTCTTCAACAGATATA
>JAHIVQ010000096.1 GCA_018816585.1 Nanobdellota archaeon | reverse complement strand
TGTTACAATAAAAGCTGAAACTTTAGGCGGTGCTGAATCAGGAAAATCAAAATGTTATTTAAGTAATAATTGTGAAGGATGCAAAGATATACCATTCTTTAAAACAGATTCAACCAGTCATGAGCAAGTTCTTGACAGTTTATACAGTACAGGTGTTTATGATTATTATATTAGTTGTGAGGATATAGCAGGAAATCTTGGAACATCAAATTTAGAATTTTCTGTTACAATTGACAGTGATGCTCCAAAATTAATTAGTGTAAATCAGGACAAGCAATATAATAAATTAAAAATCATGCTGGATGATGCAAATGATGTAAATTGCGAATATTCTAATAAAGAATTTGCAAAAGGCACAGGAAATAAAATGGATAATATAGGTAATTCATTCTTTGCACCATGGGGTCCTGGATTATATTATATAAGATGCGAGGATAAATTTGGAAATGAAATGCCTTTATCTATAATTCATACATCAGATATTCAATAATTATAAATGCTCTTTAATCCAATTTATAAAAATTAGAGCATCTTTTAAATTATCTTCTGATATTTCTTTAGTTGCCTTGACTGGCCTGTATGTCATTCTATGCCTTTCATTTAATAATTTTCTTAGTATACTTGTTCTATCCTCTTTGAATTTATTGCAGGCTTCTTTGTGAAGATCGATAGCTTCATAATGGCTCATACTGGCTATTTTTTCCAAATGCTGAATTGTAAATGCATCATTGGCAGCAATGCAGGCTGTAATAGAATGATCTATTGAGGCCTTAAATCTGTTAAATTTCAGATTATCCTTAGAACTCTCGATAAATTCTATTGCATCTTCAAGCCTAATTTTAGCATTTTCTCTTTTTTCAAACTGCATTTATACCATCTCTAAAATATTTTTCCCATAAAGAATCTTGTGATATTTTACCATGCTCATAATTGAAGCCCCTTTTCCCTTAAAAAGTTTCCTGAATTCTTTAATATCAATTATATCATAAGAAATCAATAATCCTTTTTTATTATATTCTTCAATAATATTTTCTATATTTTTTTTATCTATTTTTTTGTTATATATTATCATCAAGTCTATATCTGATTTTAGCTTAAATTCATCCTTAACAGCAGATCCGAATAAGATTATTGCAATTATATTTTTTTCTTTAATATTCTTGGAAATTTCATTGGCTATATTTATTGCAAGATTCTTTTCTTTTTCAAACAAAT
This sequence comes from Nanobdellota archaeon, assembly GCA_018816585.1. Classification (GTDB taxonomy): domain Archaea; phylum Nanobdellota; class Nanobdellia; order SCGC-AAA011-G17; family JAFCDX01; genus JAHIVQ01. Next base: position 1,933 of record JAHIVQ010000096.1, on the reverse strand, counting down.
CTATTATAATATTTCTTACAAAGTAATTTTCCTTGTTGATTGATATTAATTTTACTTTACCCTTTTCTTTTATCTTAATAACACCTAAATTATACAAAGGATTCATTGCAGAGGAAATTCTAACTCTATGAATTCCTGTAATTTTTGAAAGCTCATTTATACTATAATCCCAATTTTCATGAAGACTTAATTCTCTTATTATCTTCATCTTATTCTTTGAATCTATTATATTATTAAGTAACATTTTTATTACATAATGTAACAATTTTGTTATATATAAATCTTTTGTTTAATAAACTGCCTTTATCGATAATACATACATCTAATATATAATACTTTCTATAAAAATCGAAAGATTTATAAATAAAGATTTATTTAATTGAAATATGAAAAAGATAGAGTTTGTTTATAGAGAGCTATTGTATCAGGCAATAGAGAAGAAAAACAGAAGAAATACGCAATTAGAACTATCAAGAATTCTGGATATTTCATTAAGCACAGTAAATTTTGCGCTTGGCCCTTTAGTCAGGATGAATGCAGTAAAAATTAATCCAAGAAATCTTGAAGTCATAGATCCTAAAAAGATATTGTATTACTGGGCATCCATAAGAAATTTGGAGAAGGATATTGTATACAAAACAAGAGTCAACGAGCCAGTAAACAAAATAGAATCAGAGATGCCTCCTGATATAATTTTCGGCGCTTATTCAGCATATAAATTTAAATTAAATGATGTGCCTGCTGATTATTCTGAAGTTTACATATATGCAGATGAAGACATAATCAAAAAAAGATTTGAAGAAAAAAAAATTCCTAATCTATTTGTGCTTAAAAAAGATATTTTAATGGACAGATACAAGGAAATAACTTACGCGCAATTATTTGTTGATTTTTGGAATATTAAAGAATGGTATGCAAGGGATTTTTTAAAGGCATTGGAGGAAAAAATAAATGGAATTCTGGAATAGCATTATGACTGAAAAAAGCTGGAATATTCTGCAGGATTTAACAAAAAAACCTTTCAAATTCGCCTTGATTGGCGGATGGGCGGTTTATTTGTGGACAAATCTACATAAATCAAAGGATATAGATATAATAATTGATATTAATAATTTAGCATATTTAAAGGAAAATTATAATCTTATAAAAAATGATAACTTAAAAAAGTATGAGATAAAATTCCAGGAGATAGATTTGGATATTTATACCTCTTATTTTTCCAAATTGAGCATGCCTGTTGAAGACATAATTAAATATACAACAAAAATCCAAAATATGGAAGTTGTAATACCTGAAATTTTGTTAATTTTGAAGCAGGCTGCAGAGATGAGCAGAAGATATTCTGTTAAGGGAGGCAAAGACAGGATTGATATAATGACTTTGATGTTATTTGCAGATATAGACTTCAATAAGTATAATTCATTTCTAAAAAAATATGATTTATCAAATTATTATGATAGATTAAAAGAAATAATAAATACCTTTAAGGACATTGGTTATTTGAATTTAAATCCAAGAGAATTCAAGCTTAAAAAAGCTGAAATACTTAAAAAATTAAAATTTGTTCAATAAAAATATTTATAAATGACAATACTTTAATATGAAGATGAAAAAAAGAGGCCAGGTAACCACTTTCATGATAGTGGGTCTAGTATTATTAATAATAGTTCTTTTGTTGTTTGCTGTAAAAAGAACAGGTATTGGAGTAAAGACTTCTGATTATCTGCAGTCTAATTTAGATGATATTAAAGTTCAGATAAATAAATGCGTTGATCAAGAAGCAGTTCAAGCTTTAAATTTAATTGGAAAACAAGGAGGATATCTTAATCCTTCAAATTATAGATTATACAAAGGTTATGAAGTTTCTTATTTATGTTTTAATATTCCAAATGCAGACAACTGCATGAATTCTATTGTCAGTACAAAAGATATT
>JAHIVQ010000095.1 GCA_018816585.1 Nanobdellota archaeon | reverse complement strand
TTTTCTTTTCTCATTTTCTTTATCTATGTTATCATTTATTGAATTTTGATATTTGTGGATTGAGTATAAAACTTCATTAACTTTATCCAAAAGCTCTAAATTATTTCTGAGTGAAGTATCTTTTATTTCAAATATAGGAATTTCTCCACCAAGTGATTCAGGACCTTCTTTTGTACTTCTTATTTCCTGTATCAATCTTTTTCTCATATCTCGTAAAGCTTTTATTCTAGTTTCTGATAATTTTTTTATAGCATCTTCATTTATAAAATCCCCCACTATATTTGCAGGATCTGGAAAAAATAATGATTCTAATAGATTTTCTTGTAACTTCTTTTTAGCATCTTTACCAATAGCATTTTCTAATACTTCTCCCCAATATTTAAATGCATATGTTAAATCATCTAATATTCCTGCCCCTATTATTGCAGCAAAAGCTTTTAAATTATTAATTAATAACTTCCATCGTTTTGCTAAATTATCTACTCTTTTTTCTTCTAATCTTGCAGCTTCCCCAGATATAGTTCCAAAATCTTCTATAGCACTTCCAACTTCATCCCAATTTTGTATTAATGTAGCAAATACTGGAGCACCACGTAATCCCATCCTCTCAAAAGCAGCACCTAATTCATTTACAGACATTCTTCCAACTTCAAATTGTTTAGCAATTTGATTCATTACATCCATAAAATCAAGAGGTTTATTAGGATCTATATCAACACCAAAAACTTGAGCAAATGTTCTTGGTTGTCTAGATATACGACTCCACACATTAGCTAAAGAACGACCAGCACGACCACCTTTTATCATATGATCATTGGCAACAGCTAATAATGCAGTTAATTGTTTTATATTTACTCCAGCAGCTTGTGCCATTGCTGATGATTGTTTATATCCATCAGATAATTCATCTATTTCAACCTGATGACGTTTAAATGCCGCAGCAACTAAATCATTTATATATGCAAATTTTTCAGCTTCTCCACTAACCTCAGTAATCGTATCTTTAAAATTATTATATATTCCAGCAATAGCTTTTGTTGTATCTCTTGCATCTCCTTCAGTTCCAACAATAAGAGACATAGTGGAATTTAATCCTGCCATAGCTTCTTCAGCAGTAAGGCCAGCAGAACCTAGTTGATATAAAACTTCTCCCAAATCTTTATAATCAACAGCATGTCCAGCTATAGCAGCTTTTAAAACAATACCATATTCTTTAGCTACTGTTCTTATTGACTTAAATTCTGATCTTGCTGTTCTTAAAGCTCTTGATAATTGTTCTTGGTAATCTATAACATCACGTATAAAATCACCTAGTACTCTATAAGCCCCCCACAACAAACGCAATTCTAAGAACCATTTAGCTCTTACTTGAAACCATTTTCTAGAGAATAATTGTGAATGCCCTTTTGTTGCTATCTTTACTGCTGCATTATATCTTTTTATTTCCGCAGTTTCTTCTTTACTTAATTTTATACCAAGTTTTCTTCTTTCAATAAGAATCTTAGCTATTTGATCTTTAGCATTATCTACTTGTATCCCAGCTTTTATTTCTGTTCTTAGTTTTCTTTCTGCAATAAGAAGATCATTTAGTTTCTTGCGCCTTTCTTTCAAAACTACATTTACATCAGAAGCTTTTTTGTAATCTTCTTTAAATTGTAATTTTTCTTGTTTTTTTAATTCTCTAGTTATATCAATTTCTGCTTTTATCTCTTTTTCAGATAGTCTATAATTTAAGCTTTTTAAATCCTGTATATTCCTTAATAATTTTTCCTTATTTTTTTCAACTTCATAACCCTGTCTAATAGCTTCTAAAGATTTTATATTTTCTTGTTTTATCTGAGTTATTATTTTTGCTCTTTCTTGTGCAATAGTATTAGATATAGCTTCTTCTCTAGGACGTTGTGCTTGTGGTACTCCTTCCTTATCTAAATCTATTCCTCTTAATTTAGCATCCCTTCTAAGTTGAAAATCTAGAACTTGAAGAGGATCAACTGGTCTAGCACTTTTTGCTAATTGTTCAGCATATAAAGCTAATGTTTTTTTAATTTTCTCATATTCAGCTTTTATTTTTAATCCAAAATCTGAATATCTTTGTGCTATTTTTTCAAACTTAGATTTTAATTTATCTTCAGTTCCTTTTTCAGTAGCTAATTCTTTATCTAATATTTCATTAAAATCCCTTGCAAACTTTACAAAATCTTTAGATGTTAATTTCCCAAATTTATGAACAACTTTATCTTCAAAAGTCTCAACAATTTTTACAGCTTTGTCACTATAATTTTTTAAACCTCCTGATAATATTTTTATTCCTTGAAGTTCTTTTGCAAAAGTTTCCTGATCAAGTCCTTTTAATCTTCCTTTAAAAGCTGCACCTTGTAGTGGATATCCAGATTTATCAAATAAATTAATACCTTTAAAAACACCCTTAAGTCCTTTAAGAGCTACTTCATAATTTTTAACACCTTCAATTGCTTCATAATATTTTTCTCTATTTTGAGTTAATTGTTTATTTAAAGGTTCAAATTCCTTCATTAAACTTCTTAAAGATTTTCTAGCATCTGTAGCAATATTTCCAAATACTGAACGTTCCCCAGTAATTCCACTAAAAGTGGCATCCATACTTTTTTTAAAAGTAGTAAACATACTATTAAATGCATTTACAGTAGTTTTAATATGTTTTTTAGTTAAACTAAAAGGATCTCCCTTAATAGCTGCTTCTAGTTGTATACCTTTAATCTTAGAATCAAAACTTTTTATAGCTCCTGATAAGTTCTTGAGGGACTCTAAAGATTTTCCAGTACGTACACCTACGCCTATATAAACGCCACCGACTTGAGTAGCCACTAAGTATCACCCTTTTTAGGTTTTGGTTTGGTTGCAGGAACTCCAAGACCACCAAATACAGAAACTAAAGCATCTGGATCTGGTTGTTGTTTAGGTTTAGTTAATTTTTCCCACGTAAGAGAATTTATAAAACGATCCCACATACGTTGTTTTTTATCACTAGAAGATCTATCATAAGACGGACTAGCATAAACTAATGCATTAGCTAATTTTATAGCATCAAATTTCTGATCATCTAATTCAGCTTTTAAACATTTTTCGTAAAACAAATATACTTGATCAATTGTTAAATCGTATTTTATTTCGGAAAGATTGCAGATA
>JAHIVQ010000094.1 GCA_018816585.1 Nanobdellota archaeon | reverse complement strand
TAATCAAATCCATTTTATCTGCAGATTCCTCTCTAATGCCAAAACTCATTGGCTGCTCTGTAAAATTAGGCCTTTCAGGCTCTTTTAATTCAGGAAGTTCTTCTATTTTGTTCTTTTTTAGAAAGCTGAATATACCCATGTATTACACCTCTTACCAAAATCTTTAAAAACAAGGTAGTATATAAATATTATTATGGAGATTGAAAATAAAAAAGATCTCGAAAAAGAGGTAGAGTCAAGAAAAAAAGGTGCTGAGCGTATTTCTTTCCTAACTTCTTTCTTAGGAGATATAAGAAAACAAAAAGAATCTGGTGAAACCCCTAGTATTAAAGAGACAGAAGTTTCTGAAGAATTAATAAAAGCAATTCGTGAAGCGCCAGTTGCAAATTATAATCTTGCATATGATAGTATGGGCGAAGGTTTAGAACCATTATATTTCTGGACACTTGATTTCATGAGAGATAAAGCCCCTTCTGGTTTAGGGTTGGAAGAAGTAAGAAAAACAGAAGAGGGATTTGAAGCATCAGCATCTTCAGGTTATTTTGGAGATCTTGGTGCAAGAGCAGGTGTAATGCAGGATCGTGCAATGAAGATACTTGAGACAATAAATGCTGTTTTAAGAAGTATAATTAATTTGATTTATGATTTAAAAGAATTTGAAATAAGATTAAAAGAATATGATAATTTACAAGCTGATAGTCCTGAAAAGCGTGAAGGTGCTAAATTATCCCTTAAAAGTGTATGGATGGATCAAGTTGATATAAAAAAAGGGAGGGGTTCTATAAATATGCTTTCTCAGCAATTGCAATTCGTAACACTAAGAGATGCATTCATGGCTGCAGAGAATGTTGAAAGTGTTAAAAAAATGGACCTTAATACAAGAGTTAAAAATATACTTATAAGAAAAGTTGAGGAATATTTTTCATGGGAGGAAATTTCTGAAAAAGAATTAAGAAAAAGATATTCTGTTGAAAAAAATTATTTAAAAGGCCAGGTAAATGCAGTAAAAATGTATGTAAAATGGATAAAACCTTATCTAAAAGCAGCACAAAAGCTTGGAATGAAAGAGTTTAATGCCCCGGATATTGTTGCAGCTTTTAATAATATGCAGATGCATCTTTCCTTGTTTGGAAAAAGAGAGATTAAACCAGAAAATATCCACCCTGAATTTTCTAAATATAAATCAGCAAAAAAAGTTTATGCTTGTGTTGAAATAGTATTTGATTTCAGAACAGTGCCTTATGCATCAAGAAGCCAGGCAGGAACACACTATATACATACTGGAAGAACAGATATAACATTTAATTCATATGCCCTTACACAAGACCAAGTAGATATTATTGAAAAGCAGGAATTATATGAAGATATGGCGCTTATAGAAGATCTTACTAGTATAAGCTTAAAGGATTTACAAGAAGATCTTGACAAATATCTTAAAGAAGAACCAAAAGAGGAAAAAAAGAGGAAAAAATTAAAGATTGAAAATCCATTTGGTGGTATAGGCAGTGGATTTAAGGAAACTCTTGAACCTTTAAAAGATGTTGGCAAGACATTTAAGGGAATATTTGTGAAAGAGCCGTCTGAAGGATTTATTTTTAAGGAAATGAAAAAATACTCTGAGGAGCAGGCAAAAGAGCTTTGTTATCTGGCTTATGATATATACAAAAAAGCGCATGGAATGATGACATGGTAAAAAATGAAAAATTTGATAAAAAAAGCATATTAAATAAGCTGGAAAAGATAAAAAAAACAGAAGAAAAAATAAAATTTCTTGAAGATATTATTGAAAAATTAAATGATGATGAATTAAAAGAAGAGCTAAAATTCTTGATTGAAGAAATAAAAGATCCGCATATAGATGAAGTAATTCAAGAACAAAGATTTTCAAACATAGAAACAAAAAAACCAGAAATAAAAGAAAATCTTGAACAGACAATAACAAGAGAAGAACCATTAATAAAAAAAGAAGAAGTAAAAGAAAAAAGATATAATCCTCTTGCTGAATACGGAGTAAGAAAAACAACTTATGAAAAAGAAAAAACAGAAAGTCCATTCTTTGATATACTAAAAGTAAAATTAGACAGAGCAGGATTATTGCCAAGAGATATGATATTTAATGAAAATGAAATAAAGAGTATAAGAGCTTATATGCAAAAAATGGATATACCTGAAGATAGAATAGAAAGATATGTTGATAAAATAGCAGATTTAAAGCATGAATTATATGATCCAATAAAAGCAAAAAGTATAAAATCATTTAATGTTGATTATGAGGTAGAATGACATTTTACAAGGAATATGAAAATGGTATGAAGCCAAAATATAGAGCCGGTGTTCTAGGTGCTCCTCTATCAATCCAGTCAGCAAACCAGATACAAGATATGGGTTTAAGATTAAATGAGGGTATGAGAAATATTGAAGTATCTGCAATAAGTCCTGAAATAGCAGAAGGTATTCCAGAAGAGCATTTTAATGAGATGAGGAGATTAGCAGAATTAACAGATTCAAAAGTTTCACTGCACGCTCCAATTATAGATGCATCTGGTTTTACACAGCAAGGATGGAGTGAGAATAACAGGGTAATGGCTGAAAAACAATTTGATTCTATAGTTAGCAGAGCTCATAATTTAGATAAAGATGGAAATGTTCCTATTGTTATTCATGGTGCAAATATGTTTGGTGCTGAATTTGATAAAAGTATAGAAACAGAATACAAAGAAGAGCTTAAAAAAGAATTTGAAACGCTTGGACAAAAAATGCCTGAGAAAATGCCAAGAGTTATGACTGCTGTTGACCAGATTACAGGGCAAATAGTTCCTCTTGAGTTTAAGAAAAAATATAAATTAGGTGCAGAAGAGGAAGAAATATGGAGCCCACAAAAACAATTATATTCACTAAATCAAACTCATTGGGATCAAGAAAAGTTAAAGATATTCTCTCAGATGAAAGACCTTATGGAATTAGAATCAAGGAAAAAGATTATTGAAAAAAATATGGAACCATTAGCATTATTAGAAAATAAAGATTTATTACATAAAGAAGAAAGGCATGAACTGGAAAAATTAAATCATGATTATAATACAATACAAGGCCATACATCAACAATAAATGAACATATTACAAGTTCTGTGCATGACATGTACAATACTTATGTTAGATGCCATCCAAATGGAATAAATCCTGAAGAAAAAGAAGTTCTAGATAAAATAGGAAAGGATATTAATGATATAGATAAAAATGATCATGAAGCAAAAATAAAAATACATAATCTTTTTTTAGATAAAAATATTTCTGAAGAAGAAAAAAAGAGAAAAATAAAAGAATTATCTAAAAATCTGCAAGAAGCAATGAATGAAAAAACAAAGCTTGTTGGAGAAGCTACTATTAGAATGCAGCATGCTCCAGAATTATTCATCCCTGTAAATGAGTTTTCAAAAGAAAATGCATCAAAGACATTTGCAAATGTTGCATTTAATGCATTTAAGGAATTTGGTGAAAAAGCACCAATAATAGCTGTTGAAAATTCATATCCAAATATGCCTTTATCAACAGGAAAAGATCTTAAAGAAGCTATTGAATTATCAAGAAAAAAATTTGCAGAGCTGTTAGTAAATAAAAAAGATATTGATCCTAAAAAAGCAAATGAAATAGCAAAAAAATTAATAGGTGCTACTTGGGATGTTGGTCATATAAATCAATTAAGAAAATCCGGTTATTCTGAAGAAGATATTATTAAAGAAGCTAAAGAAATAGCTCCATATGTAAAACATGTTCATTTAACTGATAATTTTGGATTTGCGGATACTCATCTTCCACCTGGAATGGGAAATGTTCCTATAAAAGAGACTCTTGAAATTCTCGAAAAAAGAGGGGATATGGAAGGTGTGCGTCAGATTATAGAAGCAGGAAATTTTGTTCAGAATTTTAAAGAAAGTCCATATCCATATGCACTTGAAGCACTTGGAAGCCCAATATATTCTATGGGTGGAGCTCCATACTGGAATGAAATACAAACAAGATCCTCACAAGCATCATATATGACAGGTTTTGGTGATATGCTTCCTGATTATCATTTTAAGCAATTTTATGGCGGTGGATGGGCTGCTGTTCCACGTGAGCTTGGAGGAGAAGCAAGAGGTGGATCTGACAAGGGAAGATTTGCTGAAGGGCAATAAAAATCTTTATAAATAACAATAAAAATAATATAAGAGAGGTGATAGATTGAAAATAGTTAAAAATAATCCAGTTGTAAAAAAAGATTATGATATTGCTTATGATTTTGCAACTAAAGCATATAAAGAATTTAAAGAAGTAATAAAAACAATTGTTCTTTTTGGTTCTGTTGCTAAATTTACAGCAGAAAAGAAAAGTGATGTTGATTTAATAATTATTGTTGATGACTGTACAATTAATTGGGATGATGAACTAATTTCATGGTATAAAGAAGAATTAGCTAAATTACTTGCAAAAGAAAGTTACAGGGATAAAATTCATATAAACACTGTTACTCTATCCTCTTTTTGGGATCAGGTAAGAGTTGGAGATCCTGTTATTATTAATATAATAAGATACGGGCAGTCTTTAATAGATTTTGGTGGTTTCTTTGAACCATTAAAAGTTTTGTTAGCAAGAGGAAAGATAAGAGCAACACCAGAATCAATTTATACTCTTCTTAAAAGAGCACCAGATCATATTGCAAGAGCAAGACTTAATTTACTTGGTGGAGTAGAAGCTCTTTATTGGTCAATGGTTGATTCCTCACATGCTGCACTAATGGCTGCTGGTGAAATACCTCCAAGTCCAGAACAGATTCCTGAATTATTAACAGCTAATTTTGTTAAGTCAGGAAAAATAAATAAAAAATATATTGATTGGTATCAGGACTTATATGATATTACAAGGCAGATAACTCATGGAAAGAGAACAAATGTCTCTGTAAAAGATTATCAGGAATATGAAAAAAGAGCTGAAGAATTTTTAACTGTAATGTTCAAATTAACTAATAAATTATTAGAAAAAGAAAAAATAATAAAAATAGAAAAAAGGGAGTTAGTTTAATTATTCTTTAGCCATTTTTAATGCTAAAAGAGAAGATACTTTCTTAAGACTCTCTTCATTAGTATAAGCAGCCTTAAATGCTTTCTTATCTAATTTAACTTCTCCTTCTTTACTAACTTTTGCAAATTTCTTACCAAGCATTCTATAAAGTCCTTGTTTATGTTTTTCATGATATGAATTATAATCTAAATGTAATCCATATTTTGTACCATATTCAAGACTATATCTATCAGTTAATTCTCTATCTACAGTTGTTTCTATATCTTCTTTGTTTAAAGAATTTAATTTTTCTAGATTTCCAGCAATAGCTTTAACTTCATCATCTGCATTTTCACTAGGTACATACTCTGATAACATATGACCTAAATTTTCATACAAAGATATTTCTAAGTTATTTAACATAGCCTGTTTTTGTTCAGGTGTTTTTGCTTTTGATAATTCTTTAGTTAAACCTTCTAATCCTTTTTTAATTCCTTCTTCTTGTAATCCAAGATAATCATCAAGTATCCTATTACCATATTTATCAAAGAATCCTTTAAGTTCGTCAGATGAGTCATTTAAGAATCTATTAGCTTCTCCTTCAATATGTGCAGGAGTTGCATCAACAAATAAATTAGGATCTTCTCCATTTGTTTTTAATACTGAGACTAATTTATTAAAATCTAATGAAGAACCTGACTTTTTACCATCATTTATATCTTTTATATATTTCTCTAGTAAAGCTACATTTGCAACTTTATTTAATCCACCAATATATTCCTCTTGTGTTTGTTCTTGTTTTGTCATTTTACGCATTGCCTCCTTGACTAATAAAATATTCATTTACAGAATCAATTTTATATATCTCATTAAATATTTGATAAAATTTAGCTTCACTATCTTTTGATATAGGTATACATCTTTCTAAATCTGAATCACTAAGATTAAATTCGATATTCCTTTGTTTTTGTTCTTGTGTTATCATTTTTACCTCAAATTTCTTATATTTTAGTATACGAACTTATTTATAAAGCTTTCGTTTTTGTATCTACCATAAAGTGACAATAAATACCTTTAAATATTATTTAAATTCAATAAAATATGGCAAAAACAGACAATTCCGAGCAAATAGGTTTTCATAAGGGTTCTATAGCAACCTTGGCAAAAGAACGCCAGGAACTGTTAAAAATAGTTAATGTGACAGAGCAATTAATACAAATGCATGCTACTGCACTCAAAAACCTTGGTGTAGACCTTGAAAAGGAAGCAAAAAAGAAGCTTGATGAAAAAATAGCTTAAAACTGCTGCAGATTTAAATAAGATTTAATCTCATCATGCAAATCATATAAATCATCATATAAATCAATTTTATAACCATCAATATTCTTTTTAAGAATAAATTTCTTATATACTTTATTAACAAAACTATTATCATTCCATTTATCATCTGCATTTAATACTAAATAACCAGTTATTCTTAATTCAATATCTCCTTTTTTTGTCTTTATTTTCTTGCCCTCTTTATCTATTTCAACAGATTCAAGCCCAAGAACAAAAAACGTCACTTCAATAACTGCCTTTACATAATTACTTACATCATTTATTGCAACCCATTTTATTTCTATCTGTTTTCCGTTGGGTTTTATTTTTTCAATATAAGCTTTTTCCATGCCCTTTTCAGGCCCATATCCATTCCATTCAAGCCAGAATTTCATTTTCCTGTATAAATCACTCATGTCAAAAATTCCATTAAACTTCAATTTTATTTCTTTTCCTATAACTAATTTCTCACTCATTCTAAATAATCCTTTAATATCTTTCTTACTGATTCAACATCCTCTTTTAATTTAGGTTCATAATTTGTAAGTATCTTTGATTTTATAATATAATTATTATATATAAAAAATAAAAACTTTGAAAATGGATTTTTCTGCCATTTATTTTTATAATCAAACTCTATTTGGGCAAAAAAGGTTATTTTTAATTCACCTTTATATTTATCATTTATTTTTAATAGTCTTTCAATAAAGAAATGAATCTCTATCTTGAATTTTGTATAATCATCAATTTCTCTTTCAGCTATCCACTTCATTAGAACTTCTTTTCCAAGGGGCAAATCCTTTTCTGCATGCTCTTTCTCATGAAATATATACTCATGGTCATCAAACCACTCTTTCATATTTTTATATAAAGATTCAAAATTAAAAAAACCACTCTTTTTTATTCTTATACCTGCTCCTGGTAAGACCTTATACACCTGTTTTATCATAAACTAATTAATTAAAAGGTTCTTATAAAGATTTCTCTTTTAATATATCTCTTATACCAATAAGTGCATACCTTGCTTCTGTTATATTTATACCAAGAATTTGAAGTACTGATAATAAATCATGGGCTGCTATTAATTCATATTTGTTTTTTGCAAGAGTAAAGAACAACATTTTTACTTTATATTTTTTACATAATCTAATATTTTGAATAATTTTTCCAACAATATTAACATTATTTAATCTGTCTGCAGAAAATGCAATCACTATTTTATTTTTATAAGCTAATTTACATAACACTTGATTTAAACCAGAATTTTTATGTGTTAAATAATCCTTTGTATTTGGTTCTGGATTTAATAATATTGTTGTATTAATATTTGATAAAGCTTTTCTATTTATATCATCAGAACCCCCAATAACAATATTTAGTTTTTTTGGTCTTATTTCATTGACATTTTTTATGTTTTCTCTTTCAATAAAGAATAAGTCTGAAAATCCAAACTTTTTAGCTAAAGATCTTGCTTCTTCCTTGTTTGTTTTTATTAGGGTTAAATCATACATAAAATCATAACATTTAAAAATATATAATCTTTGTGCTTTTTAATGACTGGAATAAAACATATCGGGCTTATTTTGGATGGTAATCGTCGTTTCGCAAAAAGGCTAATGTTAGAACCATATAAAGGACATGAGTATGGTGCTAAAAAAATTGAAAGCCTATTAGAATGGTGCAAAGAACTAGATATAAAAGAATTAACCCTTTATGCCTTCTCGATGCAGAACTTTAATCGTCCTAAAAATGAATTTAATTATTTGATGAAAATATTTAAGGATAATTTTGAAAAATTAAAAGATGATAAAAGAGTTTATGAAAATAACATAAAAATTAATGTAATTGGTAGAATTGATTTATTTCCTGAAGATGTTAAAAGAGCAATGTATGAAATAATGGAAAAGACAAAAGATCATGATAAATATATAATAAATTTTGCAATGGCTTATGGTGGACGTGAAGAGATTATAGATACTATTAAAAAAATAGGCAGAAAAATAGAATCTGGAGAAATAAAACCAGAGCAAATAACAGAAGAGCTAATAGATGCTAATTTATATATGAAAGACCAGCCTGATTTCATTATTCGTACTGGTGGAGATCATAGAACAAGTAATTTTTTGATATGGCAATCTAATTATAGTGAGTGGTTTTTCCTTCAAAAAGCATGGCCTGAATTCGAAAAAGAAGACTTGATTAATTGTATTAATGAATTTAATTCTAGAGAAAGAAGATTTGGAAAATAATTAAGTATTAATAATTTTAATTTTATGTTTTTTCTTTCTGGCTTCTATAAGAGGAATATCAAATATTTCTACATCTAAATTTTCACGAATTTTATTTTTTGAATATTTCCTTTTCTCAAGCCTCTTCTTTAATTTTTTAATATCACACTTGCAGATAATACCTAAGTCTACATATTTTCTTGGTAAAAAATGAGATAAATGCCCATCTATAATTAAATTTTTATTTAACTTTTTGTGTTCTTTAATTATCTTTATTAATTTAGTATTTAATTTTTTTATATCAACTTCATAAGAATTATATTTTTTATTATACTTTCCAATCTTATTCTTCTTAACAAATTCAGTTATATTAATATAATCTGATTTCAGTGATTTAACTAGTTTTTTTGATATTGTAGTTTTTCCTGAACCAACAGATCCAGAAACTATTATAGTTTTCATAGAATTATATTATAAAAATACTTTATAAGTATTATCTTCTCTGGAATCTTCCTCTGTTAAAATTACTTCTTTGGTGTCTGAAACCATTTCTATCTTGATTTTGTCTAAATCCACCCCTATCACGTCTTTGCTCATCAAGTACAAATCTAACTCTTTCAAATTCTGGCATTTCTCCTTTTCTTATATTAAGATTCCTGTCAGACATTACATGTCCAAAATTAGCATGATCTCTTTCTGAAACTAGTGTAACTGCCTCTCCAGATTTACCAGCTCTTGCTGTTCTTCCTATTCTATGTGTATATTCATCAGGTGTTTTTGGAGAATCATAATTATAAATATGAGATATATTATTAATATCTAATCCTCTTGCAGCAACATCTGTTGCAACAAGAACCTGTATATTTTCTCTTTTTAATGAATCTACAGCATGGCTTCTTCTATTCTGGCTTAACCCGCCATGAACAGCCATAGCATTTATACCTTGAATCTTTAAATTTTTAGTTATAATATCTACTTGTCTTCTAGTACCGCAAAATACAATTGCTAATCCAGGTGTTTTTTTCTTAAGTAAATTAACTAAAAGTGAAAATTTTTCATTTTGTACTACATTATAATATACTTGTTTCAATAAACTTTGATTAACATGTATCTCTTCTTTAATGAATAGGGGATCTTTTAAATATCTTTTAATTAGATTACGAACCTCTGAAGAAATTGTAGCACTAAAAAGTAATGTTTGTCTTTTTTCAGGCAAGCATTTTATTATTTCAGTTACATCTTCAATAAATCCCATTTCAAACATCTTGTCTGCTTCATCAATAACTAAAGTATGTACATTAGTCAAATTAATTGTTCTTCTGTTTATGTGATCAAGCATCCTTCCAGGTGTTGCAACTACAATATCTGCTCTTTTAACTGCAGAAAATTGCGGAACTAAACTGACTCCCCCATAAACAGCAGTTATATTTATTTTAGTAAATGAAGAAAATGATATCAAATGATCTTTAACCTGTACAGCCAGTTCTCTTGTTGGAGCCAGTATTAATGTCTGTATCCCACATCCTGGCTTTATTTTTTCAAGTATAGGAAAACCAAAAGCAGCTGTTTTTCCTGATCCTGTAAGTGACTGTCCAACTATATCTCTTCCTTTCTTTATTTCTGGGATGCAGCTTTTTTGTATTGGAGTTGGTTTTATAAAACCGATTCTCTTTATTGCATTCATTATTTCCTGACTTAAATTTAATTCTTCAAATGTCATGTTTTTAGTGTTGTTGATTGATTTATAAACTCTATTATCAATGTCTTTTGTAAAAGATTTACAACAAGAATATTCTCATCACAACTTTTTAATTAAATGATATATATTCTATTTATAAACCTTTCTATATTGTAACTACCTATAAGAAACAACAATATTCAATTAATTATAGTACCAATAAACCCCTTATTATTCAAGAAATTCTCAAAATTCTTTAATTTCTTACCATTCATTATGACTGTTTTTATCTTATTTTTTAGTATTATTCTTGCTGCACTCTGGTCAAGTACAAAGTGCTGTCCTGGCTTGTATACAAAATCAGCCATTTTATAGAAATCCTTAAATGATATTTTAGGAATGAATTTAGCATCTTTAAATTTTCTTGGATCTTTAGTATATAATCCCTCAACATTTGTTAGATTCACAAAATTGGTATTTAGATAAGAAGCAATTTCAGCAGCTGTTCCATCAGAAGTATTATCTGCCTTGTATCTTAATGAACCACAGAATACAATATTATTTTTCTTTAATATATTTTTTACTTCTTTTAGTTCTTTTGGTATATTAGATCCTGGGTTTTTTCCAAAGAATTTATGCATAAATCTTGCATTTAACCTAGTAATTCTTATACCTGTTAAACATACCTCTTTTTCTGATAACTTCTCTTTTATCAGTGGATCCATATAAGTTCTTGCAGTTTTTCCACCACCAACAACAATTACAAATTTGAATTTCTTGGAATATTTTAATAATAAATTCTTTAGTTGCTTTATATAATTATAATCTATAGAATCTTGGAATATCAAGCTTCCACCTAAAGAAATTACAACCTCTTTCATGTTTTATTCAATAATTAATATCTATATAAATTTATTTATTAATAACTAAGTAAAAATCTTATAAAATTTTTTCTTAGTTCTTCTTCTGTATCAGCGGAGAGAATTATAGTTGAATGATTGGATTTAACAGATATTACAAAAAGTCCATTTTCTTCTCTTACTGGAAATTTACTAAATTCTTGATATATTGCTTCTCTTATTTCTGGCTTTTCAAAAGATTCAAATGCATAAAATCCATATTTTCTTTCTTTTAATCTTTGATAATATTTCATTCCCTGTTCTCGTTTATCTGCATAATTTTTAAGTTTTAAACTTATATCTAAATCTAAAAAATCCATCTTAATCCACCATAAATAATTTATTATCTTTAACTTTTATTAATTTTAATAATGCAGCAGAATCAAGAAAAGCATGTGCATAGTTTATTGCTGCAAATGCATTTACAAAATCATTTTTTTCTTTAAAATGAAGTGCATCTTTATAGTAATTCTTGGACATATTTATCAAGATTAAAGCATCTTTATTATTCACATTTTCTAATTCTTTTATGGCTTTTTCTGTTAATTTTATGTACTTATTCAGCTTTTCTTCTGTTATTTCTTTCATATAGAACTAAAATTGATAAAATATATAAATCTTGATATTTGACATAAAAAAATGCTCATAAAGTTAAAAACTACTAAAAATGAAGAAATAGTAGATATTACAAATCAAATAAATGAAGCTGTGAAAGATATAAAGGAAGGTTCTGTTTTGGTTTTTGTAAAGCATACAACAGCCGCTGTAACAATAAATGAGAATGATGATCCTAAGATATGTGATGATTTTTTTAATTTTATGAATAAACTTATACCAAATGGAAATTGGGGGCATGATAAAAGTGGCAGATGCGACAGGAATAATGGAGATGCACACTTGAAATCTTCACTAATAGGACATTCAAAACTAATTCCTGTTGAAAATGGAAAATTAGCACTTGGAAAATGGCAAAGTTTATGGTTCTGTGAATTTGATGGACCAAGAGAAAGGGAGATTATAATACAAAAAAATGCCTTGTAAATTCTGTTTGAAAGAACCTGTAATAAATCTAGTTAATAATAACATAAAATTATGCAAAGTCTGTTTTATAAGATATTTTGAAAAAAAGGTTTTTAAGACAATAAGAATATATGATTTACTGGATGATTGCAAAAAGATAGGAATTGCTGTTTCTGGAAAAAATTCAATGATAGTAGCACATATATTAAATAAAATAATACAACAAAGAATCTCTAAAAATATTGAGCTTATTGCGATATATATAAAAGAGGATACAAAAAATACTAAATTAATAAAGGAATTTTGTAAAAAAGAGAATATTAAATTATATATTTATCCAATTAAAAAATCTCAAGATTTTAGTATATTAATTAGATTATTATTAAATAAAAAATCAAGAGATCTTAAAATAGAAAGGCTTGCAACAGGTCATAATATAGATTCTGAAGTGCAGACAGTATTAATGAATCAGTTAAAGAATAATATAGAAAGATCTTCAAGATTGGGTGTTATTGTAAATGCTGATGATAAAAGGCTTGTTCCAAGAATAAAACCCTTGTACTTTATACTAGAAAGTGAAACAGAATTATATGCAAAACTGAATAATATAAAATATATAAAAAATAAAAATAAAGATTCTTTAAGAGAGAATGTAAAAGAATTACTAAACGAAATGGAATCTAAATATCCTGGAACTAAAAGCAATCTACTTAATTCTTTTATTGAAATATTACCAAGTTTAAAGAAAAAATATAAAACCAAGATAAAAGATTGTGTTATTTGCGGGAATCCCTCTTCTTCTAATATTTGTAATGTGTGTAAATTAACTAAATCATAAATATAAACCTGCCAACCATTACAGCTGGCAGGAAAAGAGGTGTTAGTAGTTAAATTTTAACCAATGCCTTTTGTTCAGATCCTTTTGCTTCAAATGCATTAGATAATTTATTTCATAGTCTTTTAATCCCAGATTATAGAGTGTGTTTAATTCCTTTGCCATAATATCAACTCCTTTTATTGTCATACTTTTACAAAATAATCTGTTTATAAATAGCTTATGAAGAAAAACTAAAGAAGCTAATTCTAGAATATAAATTCATAAGCTTTTTAAATGAATTTTTTAAAGGCTTATTTATGATAGATATAGTATTTAGTCCTAAGTGGTTTAATGGCATTGATTCTGTTTTTGAGGGTATAAGTGTAATAGTCTTGATATTAATTGCATCTTATTCTCTAAAATTATATAAATTCAACAAAAATAAGAATTTCAAAGATTTTTCAATAGCATTTTTTGTTCTTGCAGCAGCATTCTTATTCAAAATATTAACAAATATAACTGTTTATTATAATGTATTTGAAACTTATAATCTTGGAAACTTGATTTTTACAATTAGCTCTATAAAAGCAAGT
This sequence comes from Nanobdellota archaeon, assembly GCA_018816585.1. Lineage (GTDB taxonomy): Archaea > Nanobdellota > Nanobdellia > SCGC-AAA011-G17 > JAFCDX01 > JAHIVQ01. Next base: position 5,695 of record JAHIVQ010000094.1, on the reverse strand, counting down.
TCAATATTTTACAATGGAGGCTATTTCTTTTTTAGGTTATTAACATTATTTGGATTATACTTGTTTATAACAATAATAGATAAGAAAGAGACAAATTCTATGTTCATGATATACTTTATAGCAATAACAACTGTATTCAGTACATGGGCATATTACATATTTCAATTAACAGCATTATTGTTTTCAGGTTATATAACTTATATTTATTTTAAAAGTTACAGACAAAGAGTATGTGATTTATGTGATAAAAGAGTAAATAATATAAAGTATCCTTTCATAGCCTTCTTAACAATAAGCATAAGCAATGCATTGTTCATATTCATAAAACTAAATACATATATTTACGTAGTAGCAGAGTACATACAACTTATTGGATATATTATATTATTATATACATTCATAAGAGTACTAAAATATGGCACAAAAAAGAAATAAAATTGAAATAGTAAATGATATACTTAATTCTATACATCAGAAAGGAGAGATAAAACCAACTCATTTGATGTATAAATCTAATTTATCACATACTTTAATGAAGTCTTATCTTGAAGAATTAATAGATAAAGAATTCATAAAAGAGACAAGCAAAGAACACAAAGGACATAGTCATTCTTACTTTATTATTACTGAAAAAGGAATTGATTTTATTGAAAAATTCAAGAAGATGAAACAGTTTGAAGAAACCTTTGGATTGTGATTGTTAACATATTAACCAAAAGGTTTAAATAGTTCTTATTTGTTAATATATTAACATGAAGACTGAAGATATAGAGAAAGATTTGAAATTAAATTTTAAAGAATTCTTAGAAAGCGGCAATGAGGAATTAGATAATAACAGATATAATGCAGCAATAAGCTCATATTTTAAAGCAATAGCAATACTATGCGATTTGAAGATATATCAGACAAAAAGAATATTACCAAAAAATCATAGCGAAAGATTTCTGTTTCTTAAGATAAATTTTAAGGATGTCTCTGAGATTTTAGAGAATTTATTTAAGACTTACACTGATAGTTATAATCTAAGAATGAGCAAGAAAGATGCTATTTCACTTAAGGAAAATGTTGAAAAAATTAAAGATTTATTCGGATTTAAAGAAGCTGTTTAAAAACAAAAAGGAGATTCTGGATATTTTAATATTTGGTTCTATAATAAAAGGCAAATCTAATCCTAAAGATATAGATATATGCATAATTTTTAGGGAAAATATAGATATAAATTTAATCAAGGAATTAAATAAGAAATTTGAAGATGTTCATTTTAGCACCTTAATTGCAGATAATTTTTTTACAAAGCCTCATGCTTTAATAAAGACATTATTATTTGAAGGTATTAGCATTAAAACAGGCAAAGAATTATCTAAGGTCTATGGAATGAATGCATATGCATTATATAGTTATAATATAACTAAATTAAGCAATAGCAAAAAGACAAGGTTTGTTTATTTATTAAAAGGTAGGAAAGGAGAAAATGGGATAGTAAAGGATTTTAAAGGGGAATTTATAACAAACGCAGCATTTATAATTCCTGTAGAAAAGGATTATGAAATGATTGAGATATTTAATTCGTGGGAAGTTCCATTTAATAGGAAAAAGATAATGACAATTAATTAGAAAAAGAAAACTTTATAACTATCTATCTTTTATTCTATTCATGAACAAGGATTTGGATCTTGTAAAAAATTATCAAAAAGAGGTAATACTTCTTGGTGAAACAGCAGCATTGCTTGGATGGGATCAAAAAACTTACATGCCTGAAGAAGGTATAAAATCAAAATCAGAGCAATTGGTTTTATTAAGCAAATTAATGCATAAAAAAATAACTTCTAATGAATTATTTAGTGCAATAAAAAGATTAAGAAAGAAAAAACTTACTGATTCAGATAAAATTATGATTAATAAATTATATAAAGATATTAAAAAATCAAGAAACCTTCCTGAAGAATTTGTAATAGAATTATCAAAAGCATCTTCTCTAGGTGGTTCTGCATGGGAAAAAGCAAAAGAAAAAAAAGATTTTAATATATTCAAGCCATATTTAGAAAAATTAGTCAATTTGAAAAGAAAAGAGGTAAATTATAACAAACTTCCAGGACATCCTTATAATACATTACTTGATGATTTTGAAGAGGGAATGACTGTTGCAAAATTAAAGCCGAGATTTGATATCCTCAAGAATGAATTGATTTTATTATTAAAAAAGATAGAATCAACTGAATTGTATAAAAAACAAAAAGACACTATACTAAAGAAGAGTTTTAATAATGATTTAGAACTAGAAATCTGTAAAGATTATAAAAATAGAATTGGATTAAATAATAACATTTCAAGACTTGATCTTTCAATGCATCCATTTACAACAACTATTGGAATAAAAGATATAAGATTAACGACAAATTTAAAAGATGGATTTTTTAATGCCTTTGGAGCAACAATACATGAATGCGGACATGCATTATATATAGAAAATATGCCAGATAAATATGAGTATACAATACTAAGAGAATCTCCAAGTATGGGTTTACATGAGTCTCAATCAAGATTCTGGGAAAATATGATAGGGAAAAACAAGTCTTTCTGGAGATTTTATATTCCAAGAATTAATAAAATATTAAAAACAAATGAAAGTCTAGATAATACTTACAGAGGGATAAATTTTGTAACACCTGGGAAAATAAGAGTTGAATCTGACGAAATTCACTATTGCTTGCATATTATTCTAAGATTTGAAATAGAACTTGGATTAATTGAAGGTTCTATAAAAATTAAAGATTTACCAAAAATATGGAACAAAAAGATGAAGGAATACTTTAATGTTGTTCCTGAAAATGATGCTGTTGGTGTATTACAAGATATGCACTGGTCTGAAGGAGCTTTTGGTTATTTTCCTACATATGCAATAGGAACAATTTATGCAGCGCAATTATTTAATGCCTTAAAAAAACAATTTCCAAATATTGAAAAAGATATTGAAAAAGGAGATTTCACAAGAATAATTAATTGGTTAAAAGAAAAAATACATGATAAAGGTGCACTGTATAAATCTGATGAACTTATAAAGAAAATATGTGGTTCTGGCTTGGATCCTGAAGCTTATATCAAATATTTAAATGATAAATATAAAGAAATATACAAATTTTAATTAAAGGACAGATTTATAAAGACATTTGGATATAATAAATAATAGAAAAAAATCAAAGGAGATAATAAAAAATGTCAAATGTAGAAAGATTTAAAGAAGCGCAGAGAATCGCGAAGGAGCTAAAGGCAAAGGATCCTAAGCTAAAACATATCGAAGCTGTCAAAAAAGCATGGGAAATCATTAAGAGCAGAAAATAAACAAGATTTATTCTTTTTTCTTTTTATAATTTTTCATTGCTTTCTTGAAGGTTTCTACAACCATCATTGTACAATGGACTTTGAATTCAGGAAGGTCTCCCAAATCATTTTTAATATCTTGATATCCTATTTTTTTAGCTTCTTCGATGGTTTTTCCCTTCACTAATCTACAAAAGGATTCGCATGCAGCAAGTGCGGCCATGCAACCATATGATAAGTAAGTTATCTCCCTGACCTTTCCATCTTTAAATTTCAAAAAAATCTTAAAAACATCTCCACAACGAATATTGCCCAATTGTGCGAATGCATCAGGATTTTTCATTTCATGAGCAAATTTAGGATTCTTAAAATATTTTATTACTTTTTTTGAATATGTAAACTGGTCGCTCATTTAAAAGGACTCATCCTCCTTAGTTTTTCAATTATCTTAGGTATTTTCTCAAGAACAATATCAACTTCTTCTTCTGTTGTAAATCTGCTTATTGTTAATCTTAAAGATCCATGAGCATCTTCTTCTTTCATACCAAGAGCCATTAAAACATGACTTGGTTCAAGTGACTTAGATGAGCAAGCACTTCCAGTTGAACTGCAAATACCTTCTGCATCAAGATAACCACCAATTGCCTCTCCTTCAACATACTTGAAGGAAATATTAACATTATTGCATAATCTCTTTTCTTTTGGTCCATTTAGCCTTGTATTCTCTATCTTAAGTAAACTATCAATCAATTTGTCCTTTAATTTTTGCATATGCCTTATATGACCAAAATCAGCGATTTTAACAGCCTCAGCAAAACCAACAATTCCAGGAATATTCTCAGTTCCTGCTCTTAATTTATTTTCATGCTTTCCACCATCTATTAATCTTTTAATTTTAGTTCCTTCTTTAATGTATAAAGCACCAATTCCTTTAGGACCATGAATTTTATGTCCATTTAAAGAGATTAAATCAATATTTATTTTCCTTACATCTAAAGGAAATTTTGTATAAGACTGGACTGCATCTGTATGGAATATTATCTTATTTTCTTTGCATATTTTACCTATTTCTTCTATATCTTGTATTGTTCCTATTTCATTATTTGCATGCATTATTGAGACTAAAATAGTGTCTTTTCTAATTTCATTCTTTAATTCTTCAATATCAACAAAACCTTCTGAATCAACTTTTATTAAAGAAATATCAAAACCTTCATTCTTTAATTCTTTAACAGTTTCAAGAACAGCAGGATGCTCAATAACACTTGTAATAATATGTCCTTTTTTATGCGCATAAGCAACTCCTTTTATTGCTAAATTATCAGATTCTGAACCACCTGAAGTAAAAACTATTTCTGATGGTCTTGCATTAATTGATTTTGCTATTATTGCCCTTGATTCTTCCAAGGCTATTTTAGCTTCCTGACCTTTTTGATGCAGAGAAGAAGCATTTCCATACTTTTCAGTCATGTAAGTAATAATTTTATCTGCTACTTTTTTGTCTACTTTAGTTGTAGCTCCATTATCCATATAAATTATATTTCTCATTTTTTAGTGCATTTATTTCCACAATATGTTTTAACATGCTTTTCCACTAGTTTCATTAGAGGAACTATTGTTTTTTTATTTAATGAATATATTCTGTTTTTTCCCCTCTGTTCAACTTCAACTACATTGCATGATATTAACTTTTTTAAGTTATGAGAGACTTTTGACTGCTCTTCCTTTAAAGATGAACATATATCATTGACAGACATTGGTCTTGCCATTAAAAGATATATTATCTTCATTCTCATCCCAGAGCTGATAGTTTCAAAGAACATATTATATGAGGGGCATTTCATATGAAATTTATGTCATATGTTATTTATATACTTTTCTATATTAAATAACATTAAAATAAGCTTTAGATTACAGAATTTTAATGTAATTAGATTCAACAGATTTACTGTCTTTTGCACCATCATTTACAGTTACATTAGCCTGCCAGATATTTCCTGTATTTGTTTCCTGTGAGTGCAGAATATTTAATCTGTTTGGAATTACAGAGATCCAATTATCCATCTTCAGATTTCCTTTTTCTATTAGAGCCGTTGCATTTAAGGCATAAATTTTCAGTGCAATATATTGTATGTCTGATATGTCTGGATTTCCATATTTTCCGCTAGGGATTCCAGGCCTTATGTCAAATCTTAAATTATTCCATTCTTCGCTCAAATCAGCCTTGTAAAATGGTACGAAATAAATGTTGTTCGAATTAGTTCCAAAAATTACTTCAACAGGTGGTCCCTCTTCAAGCTCACTTAAATTTTCTATATATAAATCCATATATAATTTTCTTCCATAGAAATTCATAGAGCTTATTGTCTTGTTATAC
>JAHIVQ010000093.1 GCA_018816585.1 Nanobdellota archaeon | reverse complement strand
TTGCAACTATAGTTATTGTTGTTTCTTATATTGGTGGCGGTTCTAACAAACCAGAAAGTGGATGGGAAAAATTTATGAAGGGATTTAAAAATCAACCATAATGGCAACATTATTAGATACAGGATTATTGTATCACTTTCTACCACTTGTTACTTTCTTATTTATATTTTCAATTGTTTACATTATTCTAGAAAATACTGACTGGCTCGGAAAAAATAAATCATTGAAATTTATAGCTGCTTTGTCAATAGCATTAATATCTTTATTCGCAGGAGGTGTAGTTGATTTAATTAATTATATTGTTCCTTGGTTTGTTTTCATATTTATATTTTTAATTTTATTATTTATGGGTCTTACATTTTTAGGTATAGAGAAAAATGTTGTATGGAATAATTTAAGCATATGGACTGTAATGGTAATTTCATTTTTATTGTTATTAATAGGAATAACTCAAGTATACAGCAGTATATTTACCCCTTATGCAGATACAAATGTAACAAAAACAATAGGTTCTGAAACTTTAAGAACTGTATTTCATCCAAGAGTTCTTGGTGCTATTTTTATTTTAATTATATCTTCACTAACAATACGATTTGTTGCACAAAAAGTAGAATCAAAATAATTATTTTTTTATTTATAATATTTTTTACCAAAATAAAATACAACCAAATTTATGATTATAATTAAGATAGAAAAAATTATAAAAATTTTTGTGGCAAATATCTGAACTAACCATGACATTAACCAAGGGTTTGGAATATATATTAAAGAACCTATCATTTGTCTTGCACTCAATGTGCTTGCTCTGATTTTTGAAGGTATATATTTGTGAACCAAATCAGCATCAACATAATTCCAAGTTATATGACTTATATAAAGAGAATATGCACCTATAGCCATAATCCACTTTTGGTTTGACCATATTGTGATAAATCCAATTGCCTGAAATAAAATACAAAATAATATTGATTTTTTAGCATTTAATATATGAACTAGTTTTGGTAAGAATACTCCTCCAACAATACCAATAATCGATCCTATTGCAACTAAAATACCTAAAAATTCAATAGGCATACCTGCATTCACCAAGAGAGGTTGTTTCATTTCATACCAGGCATGTTCAAATAAGAATAAAGTTATTCCCATTAAAAACAAGAAAATTAATGCTTTTTTTGAGAATAAATGCTTAAATCCTAAGTTAAATGTTAATTTTATTTTTTTTAGTTCATCATAGGAATCATTTTTTGGTTGTTTCACAAAATAAAAAGAAATCAATGCGACTACAATAAAAAAAAGAGTAAATACGAAGGGTAAATTTTGTTGATATTTATATAAAAAAGCACCAAATATTGCAGCTATCATCATACCAAGTGATCCTGTTGCATCAAGAAATCCTGTAACATCTTTCATTAGCTTTTGTTTATTTATCGATTTCAATGAATCATACCATAATGCTTCAGATGCACCAGAGGAGAAAGACATTTCTAAACCAAGTAAGATATACGCAAGTAAAAATCCATAAAAATTATTTGAAAACATCATTATCAAAACATAAAGAAAAAAAAGAAAATAAGATAAAAAGATACTTTTCTTTGTCCCGTATTTATCTGCAAAAACTCCTGTTGGGTATTCTGTTAAAAAAGAGACTAAGTAAACAACAGATACCAACAAACCAACTTCTGCAAGAGACAATCCTTTGTTTATTATAAATAAAACAGCTATTGGACCGATAAAATAAAATGAATGAAAAAAAGTGGAAATATATAATGGCAATAGTTCTTTCACAAATCCTTTTTGAATAAATTTAAACATAATATATAAAGATTAATTTAGTTTAAAAATCAATCGATTTATTTATAGTCTCTCCTTATAAATTCTATTTTTTTACTTACAATTTATATATACATAAAAAATAAAAAACTTAATAAAACTATTTTTTCTTCAAATCTTCTGTAATCCTTGATAATTCTTTAATATTTGAAACTAATGGCTGCAATATTCTTTCTAGAACACCTTCAAGAGCCTTCATTTCTGTTCCAACAGTTGAAATTGTTTTATGATACTCTTCAACTCTTCCAAGAATCGCACTTTGCAGATTTTCAAATCTTTCTTCTATCCTCATTATTTCTTGTTTTATTGATCTTACATCTGTCTGTATCTTTTCTTTCCATAATGCAATATTTCCAACACTTGCCATTAAATCTTCCCATTTTTCATTAACTATTGATTCTGCTATTTGTTCTATTGTTTCCATATCAGCCCTTCCAGTTATTGCTGGTGTAGGGGTTATTGGCTGGGGCATTTCAAACTGAGGAGTTTCAAATGACTGTTCTTCTGACATGTCCTGCATTGAATTTCTTTTAGAAAGAATTGATGGTCTCATCCCACTAACTTCTGAAGATGGGCTTGGAGCTTCCATATCTTCACCAACCTGCTTTTTTATATCATCATATTCTTTATCAGCCATTTAGTGTTTTACCTCTTTTACTTTTTTATGATGCTCCATAATTTTAAGAACATCCACTTCTGTAGTAAAGTTCATAGGGTTCCAGATATTAATATACTTTTCTAAAACCATTACAGCGTCTTTTCTAGCGAAATTTGAGCTTTCTTTTATAATATGTCTTATCATTTCCTTTAAACTCTGGACATCTTCCTTTATTTCACGCATATCAGAATTAATTGTTTTTATCTCCTGCAAAACCCTTTTATACTCTTCAACCATATTCTGGTTTATAACAAGCATTTTTTCCCTTAACAAGTTGTTCTTTTCTTCCAGAACTCTGATTCTTGTATTAAGGTCAATTAGAACATTATTTGCATCTGTTTGCTGAATCATTTTCCTCTTTTTGATTAAACGAAAACTTTTTGAATAAATAGACTTATTACTATATAAATTTATTTATTTAAAAGAGGTATAATGTTATTTGCTAAAAAAACCAAGCCAGGCAGTTACGAAATATTAAAAGAAGGCCAAGAAGAAGTTATGTGGATAAATTATAATAATTATCCTTATTCTCCTTCAATAGAAGATAGCTCAATATGTATGTCAAAAGCAATTGATTTCTTAACACAAAATCCAGGAGCTACAAGAATAATATTTTCTCAGATGGGAAAGAATTATGAATATGATTTTAACCAGACATCAATACTTAATGAGATTGCAAATATTTATAATCATTTCATAAAACAGAAGAAAATTTTAACACTTTCTTCAATGGCCCCAACACTTGAATGCAGTGTTTGCCTTCCTTCAAGACTTGCACAAATACAAAATATAGTCCTTAATTTGTTAAGGGCAGATCCTATTAGTGCTTACGTTGAGACAAGAAGATTGGTAAGAGAAGAAAATATTTTAATAAGAAAAACTACAACTCCATTATGCTTGCAGTGCAGAGAATTTTATGTTAATTTGTTAAGAACAATTCTTATTTACTTGGATCAAACAAAATTAATTTCTTTAGCAAGACCATATATTGCAGGTTTATCCTTAAATGACAGGACTCCATATAGATCAGTATTCAGGCCAATAATAACACCTGATTTTATGTATACTAAATTAATGTCTGACCCTCCATTAAATGGAGAAGAATTAGATGCATATTCTATTGATAAAAAAACAGAAGTTAATATTTATAGAGTTCCAGGAGATATAAAATATTTATATCATTTAAATCCTCCTGAATTTAAAATATCTGAAGATAAATATATGCTATTGAATCTTGCACGTTCTGTTTTATCAGAGCACAAACCAAAAGCAGAAGAGTTTGTTGATCCTGAAAGAATGCGTACCACATTTTTTAATATTGGCAGAGACTTGTTAACAGAATTAGCTTCACATAAAAATATTGAATTATCTTTTAAAGAAGTAGAAGAGCTTGCTGAAATTTTAGTGAGATATACAGTTGGATTTGGCATGATTGAAATTTTATTGAATGACCCCAAAGTGCAGGATATTAGTATAAATGGACCAATAGGACAGACACCAATATTTTTAGTTCATTCAGATTATGAAGAATGTGTTACTAATATTTATCCAAGTGTTGATGATGGAGAATCATGGGCAACAAAATTCAGATTATTAAGTGGAAGACCTTTAGATGAAGCAAATCCTGTTTTAGATACTGAATTAAGTTTACCTAATTCCAGAACAAGAGTTGCTATAATTTCCAAGCCACTAAATCCATATGGATTAGGATTTGCTTTTAGAAGGCATAGAGATAATCCATGGACTTATCCTTTATTTATAGAAAATAAAATGATCTCTCCATTAGCAGCAGGCTTGCTTAGTTTCATAATTGATGGTGCTAGGACATTATTGATCGCAGGTACGAGGGGCAGCGGAAAAACCAGTTTTTTGGATTCATCTTTACTTGAAATAATGAGAAAATACAGATTAATAACTGTGGAAGATAGTGTTACAGGAGATTCAGAAATTTTAGTCAAAAAAAATAATTTATGGGAAAGAAATACAGTAGGAAACTTGATAGATTCTCTAATTAAAAAAAATGGGTGCTGGTATAATCTTAGCGGACATGAAATTTTAGGTAATGAGGATAATATAGAAATTTTAGCTATGAATCCAGAAGGAAAAATAATACCAACAAAAATATCTAAATTTATTAGACACAAGGTTAACAAACCAATATATAAAATAATTACAAGAACAGGTAGGGAAATAAAAGTAACAGGAGATCATTCTTTATTTGGATTGAACCAGGAAGCAAAAATATCTGAAGTTAAAGTGAATGAACTTAAAAAAGGGAGTTTTATAGCAACCCCCAGATGTTTGCCTGTTATAGGGAAGGAATTGAGGGAAATAAATTTATTAAATTATCTAGATAAATTTGAAAGAGCATATATTTATGGAGGAAATATTAAAGAAGTTCTTAAAAAATATTATTATGAAATTCAACAATTAGGGAAGGAATATGAATATAATCGTTCCTCTATATTTCATTGGTTTAAAAAAGAAATTATTCCTATAAAAATATTAAAGGATCTTAAAACATTAGGATGTAATATTAATGGAATAAATAACGCATATATTAAAATAAAAGGTAATTCCAAGGGTATTCCTATCAAAATTGATATAAGTGAAGATTTGCTTACATTCATAGGTTTATGGTTAGCAGATGGTTGTTATGACTCTAAGTCTGTAATAGTATCTTCTGTGACTGAAGAAGAGAGAAAGATTATTTATAATTTGGCAAATCATTTAAATTTTCCAGTGAAAATGCATTCAGACAAATTTTCTTTAATGATAAACTCTATTACTTTTAAGACCATTTTAAGGGAAGTTTTAGAATTAAAAGGAGATGCTTATACAAAAAGGATTCCTAATTGGGTTTTCTCATTAACAAATAATCAAATAAAATATGTTCTAAGGGGTTTATTTAGCGGGGATGGTCATGTATCAAAGTCTGAAATAATGTTGGCATTGTCTTCTCTAAATATGTTAAAGGATGTTCAAACATTATTATTAAGGTTTGGAATAATTAATAGAATAGGCAAACTTAGAAGTGATAAAACTTATAATTCTTCTATTAGCTCTAATAAATTTATTAAATTATATAAAGAGATAGGATTCTTGCAGGGTTATAAAAGCAAAAATTTAGATAAATTAGCAGATAGAGTATCAACTCATGATTCTACAGATATAATCCCTGTAAGTTTAGAAAATAGAAAAGAGATGAGAAAACTGATTAAAAATTTTGATTATAGAAGTTATATTCACAGCAATTGCAATATTGGAAGATCTAAATTTTCTCAAATGTTACAACAAGAAAATACAGAATGTTTATTGCTTAAAAATCTTAAAATACTTGCCAATTCAGATATATTTTGGGATGAAATAAAAGATATAGAAGTGATAGAAAACTTTAATGATTATGTTTATGATATTTCAGTTCCAGAATGCGAGAGTTTCTTAACAGGAAATATAATTGCACATAATACTTTAGAATTATCAACAGAAAAACTAAGAGAGCTTGGTTATAATATTCAGCCATTAAAAGTTCGTGCTGCTCTTGCTAGTGCTGGATCTGAGTTAGCAGCAGATGAAGGTATTCGTACAAGCTTAAGATTAGGTGATTCTTCTTTGATTGTTGGAGAAATTAGATCTTTAGAAGCACTTGCTTTATTCGAAGCAATGCGTGTCGGAGCTTTAGCAAATGTTGTAGCTGGAACAATACATGGTGATTCTCCTTATGGTGTCTTTGACAGGATTGTTAATGATTTGAAAGTTCCAAGAACTAGTTTTAAAGCAGTTGATATTATTGTAATAGCAAATCCTATTAAATCAGCTGATGGATTGCATAGGTGGCGTCGTATAACTCAAATAACAGAAGTAAGAAAACAATGGGATGAGGATCCAATGAGAGAAAATGGTTTTGTTGACTTAATGAAATATGATGCAAAGACAGATTCATTGCAGCCGACAGACGCACTTATTAATGGGGAATCAGAAATAATAAAATCAATTGCATCAAATATAAAAGAATGGGCTGGAAACTGGGATGCAGTCTGGGATAATATTTTGTTAAGAGCAAAAATAAAAGAGACATTTGTTAATTATGCAAAAGAAACACAGATTAAAGAATTGCTTGAAGCTCAAAATGTAATTAAATTTAATGATATATTTCATATAATATCTGATAATGTAAGGCAGGAATCAGGATTTATTGATTCAAAAAAGATATTTTTTAGGTGGGAAGATGAATTAAAGAAGTTTATCAAACAAAAAACTTTTGAAAAGGTGAGATAAATAGCAGAAACAACTGAAGATATATTAAAAAGATACGAAGAGAAATTAAAAAAGAATATTGATGTAGAAGATATTCCTAAATCAAGCGAGTTTTCAAGAGAGTATGAACAATTCAGAAAGGAATCACTGCAGAAAGGTTCTTCATTATATGAAAATTTATGTAATAAAGCAGAATCTATTATAGCAATAAAAGCTCCTGTTGATCAATACAAAAAACTTGAAACAGCAATAGAATCAGCACACTTGCAGATATCTCCGAATGGTGCAACAAGTCTTGCAACTTTAACTTCAGTTTTTTTAATTTTGTTTTCAATATTATATTCAGCAATATTATATTTATTATTTGACCAGATATCAATATTTCTTCCATTAATGATTATACTATTTGCAGCAATAATACTAAAACCTTTGTCAAACTTACCAATTTATCTTGCTAACCAGTGGAGATTAAAAGCAAGCAATGAGATGGTTTTATGTATGCTTTATATTGTAATGTATTTAAGACATACTTCAAATTTAGAACATGCAATAAAATTCGCTGCTTTGCATATTGATCCTCCTTTATCTTTAGATTTAAGAAAAATATTTTGGGATATTGAGTCAGGAAAATACTCAAATGTAAAAGAAGCTCTTGATTCATATCTTGAGACTTGGCGTGATTATAATCTTGAATTTGTAAATTCTTTTCATTTAGTTGAATCTTCTTTATATGAATCTTCAGAAGAAAGAAGATTACAATTACTTGATAAATCACTTGAAGTAATTCTTGAAGGAACATATGAAAAAATGTTGCACTATGCACAGGAACTAAAAAATCCAATAACTATGTTGCATATGTTGGGAGTTATATTACCTATTTTAGGATTAGTTATATTTCCATTAGTTGCTGCATTTATGGGTAATTTAGTAAAATGGTATCACTTAGCAATATTATATAATCTAATTTTACCAATAGTTGTTTTTAGTTTTGGTTATGAAGTACTAAGTAAAAGACCAACAGGTTATGGTGAATCTGAATTACAGAAAAATTTAGTAAAAAAAACATCAATTGCACTTCCATTTTTAATTATATCAATATTCATATTTATTGCTTTATTACCAATAACAATGCATATAATAAATCCAAATGGAGATATTGCTCTTGGAAAGTTTTTTGGTAATTTTTTAGATTATAAATGTGATGGAACTTGTGGTCCATTTGGACTTGGTTCTTTATTAGCTAGTTTATTTTTACCTTTGGGACTTGCTTTGGGTCTTGGAGTTTATTATAAATCAAAAAGTAAGGACCTGATAAAAGTAAGAAATGAAACAAAACAACTTGAAAATGAGTTTGCTTCATCATTATTCCAGTTAGGTAATAGATTAGGTGATGGTGTGCCTGCAGAAATTGCCTTTGGTACTGTTGCAAATAATATGTCTGGAACTCCAACAGGAAATTTTTTCAGTATTATTTCAGTTAATATAAGAAATCTTGGTATGGGAATAAAAGAAGCAATATTTAACCAAAAAACAGGAGCTATTTTATCTTATCCTTCTTCACTAATAGAATCATCCATGGAAGTTCTTCTTGAGAGTATAAAAAAGAGTTCAAAAATTGCAGCACAATCAATGGTAAGTATTTCAAATTATGTTTCAGAGATTCACAGAGTTAATGAGAGGTTAAAGGATTTACTTGCTGAAATAATCTCATCAATGAAATCACAGATATCATTTATGGCTCCTGTTATAGCAGGTATTGTTGTTGGTATTGGTTCTATGATTGTTGGAATAATAGCAAATGTTACTACAATATTTACAAAATTTAGTGGAAATGCAACAGATACAACAGGTCTTGGAAATGTTGGTCAATTTGCACAATTATTTAAGATAAGTGAAATAATACCTTCATATTATTTTCAAATGGTTGTTGGTTTGTATGTTATTGAAATAATTGTTATTTTAACTATACTGGCTAATGGAATAGAAAATGGTTCTGATAAACTTAATCAAGAATATCTGATTGGAAAGAATATTATGTTTGGTGGGTTTTTATATGTTGTAATAGC
>JAHIVQ010000092.1 GCA_018816585.1 Nanobdellota archaeon | reverse complement strand
GTCCTTATTTAAGAAAAATAGAAGATGCTTGTATAGATGGTTATCATTATGATTTTGCTAAACAAAAAATAAGAAGATGTCCAAATAAGGACAAATCTTCATAAAATCATAAGCATTATGGTTCAATAATCAAAAATGATAACAAATCAAAGAAGATATGAAATAATCGAAGCTTGTAAACAACTTATAAATTCTCCTAATGTTACTGAATTAGGAAAACACAATGCTAAAATTAAGATGGAAGAAATTTACGCAGAATCAATCATTTTTGGTGACTGAACATAATTATCGATAAAACTCAATGAAGCCTTAAAGATGATAAAAAAACACGAAATTATATCTGTGTTGATTGATGCAGGATTGTCAATTATTGAATCGAATAGAGTTACAGATGATATTCAAAGTTTTAGGTTTGCTATTGAAGATATAATTTCAAAAGCATATGAAGAAGGAAAAACCTTCACTAAACATAATTATCGATAAAACTCATATTCGCAATCATAATCATTATGGTTCAATGGATGGTATTGCACTAATAATCTGTGTAAGCTAAGCCAAAAACAGAAAAATATAAATATAAGTTAATTTAGAGATTAGTTTAATAAATAAATAAATGAATTCTGGGTTTGTTGATGGTGATATTATGAACTTAACATTAAAAACAAAACATAACCTATACAAAATAGTGTTTGAGAGAATACCAAAACCTAAAGTTTGGACTACTGGTACAGGAAATCGGACACAAGATGGGTTGTATTGCGTGTATCTAGATTATGATTTGATAGAAGAAGACTATGTTAATGGTGAAATTCCAAGATTACAACAATTTAAAGATTTAGGGAATTTTCATATCTTCTCAAGTTCTGAAAAGAAATATCATGCAATGTGCTTTTCTAAATTAACAGCATTAGAGTTTATGCAGATATTAGAAAACAGCAGTTGTGATGAGGCGTTTAAAAAAGTGCCTAGATTTGTATCAATCCGCAATTGGATATTACGGCATTTTGAGAAAGGCATTAAACCTAAACCTAAATATTTATACTCTGTTTTGAGAGATAGTGCTAGGCAAGAAAGTTATGCGCATTGGAACTTCTTATCAGAACTATACCCAGAACTGAAATCATATCCATTAACCCATCCAGACAATTTAAATGAGTTGGAATTAATAACTTATAAAACAGGTAATCTTTAATGGACAGTTATGCAGAAGAAATATGGAGAGAAAGATTAAGGACTAAAGTAACTGCTGATAGAATAAGAGATACTAACAGCTTACTAAAAGAGATAGACAACACTTCAAATACTGCAACAGTTACAAGAACAATTAAAGGTAAAACGGTAACTTACACAATGGATGTAACTGAAGCAAAACAAAGGTTAAAAGAAAACATAAACTCATTAATCAGGAGTAGCCCATCATTACAAGACGTGATAACCAAAAACATAAAGAAAATCAAGTCTCAACAAGTACTTGAAAAATTAGAGAAGAAAGATTTAAGTTCTAGTGTAGTATCTGCAATAGGCACTAAACAGAAAGAGATGACACAAGATGGATTAAAACAGTTGAAAGAGCTGTATCCACCACCATTCGATTATACTAAAGTAACAAAATCAACGTTAAGGGCATTAGATATTGATGAAGGCACTATCAATAACATCAAATCAGGAAGTCTAAAAATCGAGTAATTTAACATAAAATTCCAAACCAGTTGCATAATACTGATTTGATATATTGTCTTAATGATTGTTGAATTTCAGTAATTAATGATTTTGGCGGTTGTAAACAATATATGTGTTTATACTCATCAAAACTGGTTTTGTTAGTATATTGATATTTTCCGCTTGTCCAGTTAAAGTATATTTCCGCATAATCTATTCTTGCATAATACTTCACATCATTGCTAGTTATGATGTGATTAACTTGTGTTAGTGGGCAATAAATAGCATCTTCCATATACACTACTTCTTCACCTTCACTTTCAATGTGCCAAGTACAGAACTTAGCATACTCATTGCTTCTATTTAAATAAGATTCATTTATTTTGTATTGTTGTAAATGGATAACATTCCCGATTTCACATGGGTTTTCACTTTGATATTTTATTGTTATCAATAAACTGTTAGTGTTGCCTACTGGTCGAGTATTGAACAATTTGGTTGATTTCATCCAGATGTATGTTTGATTATTATACATACATTCTTTGTTTAGCGGGTATGGTCTGTTTTTCCAAAATCCTTCAGTAGAAGACCATAAAAAAATCCATTGTTTTAAACAATCATCCCAATGGTATGTGCTAACTGATTCTATAATTCCGCCAGACCAAGATATTGTAGACTCAATTATTTCTTTATCCATCATATCAGTAGTATTAATAACAAACACTACATCAAATGGAGAAGTTACGTCAAATCTTCTTGTACTAAGTTCTTCATTCAAATTTAAAGTTAAGGCATACTTCAGGTTGGTTGGAGTAAAATCTTTAGTTCCACTATACACAATATAAGGATAATACGTTTTTTCTAATGCTAAAACAGATGGTATTAAAACCAACATTAACAACAAACTAATTATTCTTTTCATTTTTCAATCCTCCATTCATATACATATATCTATCTATTATTCTTATCAACACATCGTTATACGTTTCTCTTTTATGGTATTTTAATTTGTCTAATTGTTTTTTGGTAACTTTACTTACTCTTAGAAAACAGGTTAAGTTTACCACAGTAACCCTAGGTAAACAATACTCATATTTAAATACTTCTATCAAATTGGGGCTGAGAAAACAGAATTATCTGTTACAAGAGGTGATAGACATTTCTATTCTTTCAGTTTCCCCTAAGCGAAAGGTTTAGAGTATTCGTCATTCCAATATTTAGGTAATTCAAATGTGTACCTTCCATTAAATCTGTCATAAAATTTTCTACAATAAAATAAATATTCATTCTCTTCTAACTTAAACCCATCAATATCTAACGTACAATTGTCTTGAATTATCTTTTTTGCTCTTGAGCCTTGTTTAATCAAATCTGGGTCAGTATCTTTAATTACCCATACATCAATTTGTCCTTCTAACATTCTAGTAACCCACTGACTTAATGAAGTACTTAACACTAAAAATATGTCTCTTTGTCTTGCTAATGATAACAATTTAGCTAACGCTTCATTGCTTCTACCGTCATACAATTTCCAATAATTTTGCGGTTCATCTATCCATAAGGCTACTCCTCGCAACCTATTCATCTCTTCTATACTTCTCATGTTTTTCCATGCTATCTTTTTGATTAAATTTGGTTTTGGATAACTAAAACAATAAATAGGTCTATTCGTATATTTTCTAATATATCCTAACACTCTATGCGAAAATGCAGTTTTGCCTGTACCTTTAGCGCCATACACCACCACACTATTAACTTCTTTTACTACTTCACTCCAAAAGTACATATCATCTTTTCCAATTGTCGCACTTTTATTCGTAGTTTTATTCGTAATTTTATTTGGATATTCTATCTCTATTCCATACTCTTGAAATATATAACCGCACATTATATCATAATCCGTATCTGTTCCCATAGAAAAAAAGTCTATTTTCTGATAGTCTATTCCTTTCTCTTTTAATGTTTTTAGGATATACTTAAATTCATTGTTGGTTATGCTTTTAAAATAATCTGATAACTCCCCACATATCTTAATCTCATCTTGGCTTAATACTTCTTTCATTCTCATTACACCTCCTTCAAAAAATCTGATTTCATAACATTATGAACAAACAGTAAAACAAAAACCATTCCACTAATCACAATCAACCATAATTCTAATTTGGCTTCTCCATAATGGTTAATATCCAATAATACTGTATAGCCATTAAAATAGGCACTTAAAAAAGTATAACAAAACGTAAAGTAAGTACCTAATAATATACATAATCCAATTATGTTTATTATCTGTTTTTTGTTCATTTTGTAAACCATACATAATCCATTGCTTTAGATAAAGCATAATAATGTCTTTCTGTAAGTTTATCTAAATAATCACTCACTCTTTTAATGGGGTATGAATGATTTAATTTATCAAATTCAACCAACCCATCTAAATAAGTTCTGAAACTATTGTGTGTTTGTATGTCTGTTCTTTTAGATGCTCTTGTTTCTGACAATATAAACTCAAACAAATTAATTTGTTCCATTCTTATCAATCTCCTTTTCTTTTTTAGTGATATCTTTTTTCAATAAATACCCGATAGTTCTAACAAAATAATGTATCCCTATCACACATAGTAACACAGAAAAGAATGAAGTTATATGTCCTTCAAATTGAGTAGATGCTTCTTCTGTAATGTGTACAACCTTAATCAATCTTGTAATGATATGAGTACCTAATATAATCAACACATACAGAATAAGTTGCATAAAATCTTTTCTTTCAAACTTGGCAAATATTATTCTATACCATTCATATTGCTTTATTTTTTTTAGCATTCCTTCACCTCTTTTTATAATGTGTTGTTTCTTTATACATATATTTAGTAAAATCTAATAGATTAATTTTTGTTTTCATTTCTGTTTCATATATCTTTTTTAATTTCGTTAATGTCTTTTTATTCTTTTTCAACCATTCATTATAATTCATTTTTTACCTCTTCTAATAATTGAAAAATTCAGTTAAAGTAGTTGTTCTTAATGATAGTTCATACTCCGCTATACGTTTAATCCTTTGCCAATCTCCTTCCCTGATTATTTGTAATGCTTTTTTTTCATTCATTTTAGTTCTCATTCTTTTTTCTTTCTTCCATCTCTTCTATTAATCTTTGAAGTTTAGACCTTCTTTTGTATGGATTTCTTATTAACGGAATATTCTCTTCTAAGTCATGCTCAATCTCCCAATCTTTCATTGTTTCACCTCTCAATTAACCCATCCTTTGATAGTAGCCATTTTCATATTACAATCAATACGGCAAGTACTACATTCATTATTAAGTTTGCATACTGATATATGTTCTTTTTTAATTACAGTTTCGTAATTATCTAATATTAACCTTCTATACATTTTCAATCAACCCCTTTATAGTTTATAATGCTTATTCTTAATAATTATCAAATAAAAAAGGATAGTGTTAAATATTGAACTACTGAAAAACTTATATCTCTTTTCTAGTTCAAAAATGTTAATCACCTCATAAATCTTTTTAATATAATCTTTCTTTAATTTCAATATCAATAATATTATAAACACCATTCCCATATAATTTGATAAACCCAAATTCTCTTAATAACTTAAAATATTTTTGGATAACTCTATCATCTCCTCCAATTTCTTTCATAATAAATTCTTTTAATGCTATAAATGGAATTTCTTTTTCAAAACCGTTTTTTCTAATCAATTTCATTAATTCAATACATTTAGTATATGCTTTTTTTCCCATTTTAGTTTACCTCTTATGTGTGCGTATGTATGCATGCTGGTATAATACTATACTTAATTAAAAACACACATATATCAATATATCTATGTGAGCAAGTATTTAAACTTTTTGTTTCTTGTCATACACGCACACATTCATACACTTTAAACAGGAATACTCATGTTTACCCTTTTTGTTTATTCCTAAATATATAAATTTCCTACTATTACATTTATTGCATTTCATTTATACCACCCCAAACTTATAGAAATTTGACTTACCATCACCTATGCCTAACTCCTTACAAAATATGTTTAAAATATAAACAGGGTCACATATTCCATTTGGCATTAACTCTATTGGATAACTTTCATAAATTCTGATAATAGCCGTTTTGTGTGTTTCTGGAATAGTTACACCATTAAATGCAATATCCCAAAACTTTTTTGTTCTTTTCATTTTCACATCACCTTTTATAATATTTCTTTTCTAACATT
>JAHIVQ010000091.1 GCA_018816585.1 Nanobdellota archaeon | reverse complement strand
TTCTAATTGCAATACTTGTAAAATACACAGGATTTTTTAATAGTTTAAATTTATACATTAATTCATTTTTTGCTTCAATTGGAAATAGTTTTTTTATAACTTTTTCAAAAATAATAAGTATAATCTTTGATACAACTGTAATGGTTATAATTTCCTTGGTCTTATCAGTTTATTTATGGAAAAAATATTCAAAACAAGAAGCTATTTTCTTTAGTTTTGTAATGTTATGCGATGCAATCATATTGTTTTTACTAAAATTTTTATTTAAAATTCCTAGACCCATAAGCAAGTTTGTAACCGAGTCTGATTTTGCATTTCCAAGCGGTCATGCAACAACATCTGTAGTTTTCTTTGGATTATTAACTTATTTAATAATAAGAAAAGCCAAGAACTTTAAGTTAAAAACAATCTTAATTTCAGTATTTATGATATTACTAATTGCCATTTCAAGATTATATCTTGGAATACACTGGCTTACAGATATTCTTGGAGGATTTGCTTTAGGTATATTTATACTGACTGGTTTTATTATTATAAAAAAATTAAAAAATGGCAGATCTTAATTTAGAATTTAAAGATAAATTTATTGAAAGATATAAAACTCTTACAAATATAGATAAATTTCTTGAGTATTCTCAAAAATTTCTAAGAAGATCAATAAGAGTTAATACATTAAAAATATCAGTTCCTGAATTAAAAAAAAGGCTTAAAGACTGGAATTTAAAACAAATACCTTGGTGCAAGGAAGGATTCTGGATTGAGCACAAGAAAAAAGAAAGACGTGATATTGGTAATTTATTAGAACATAATCTTGGTTATTTTTATATACAAGAAGCAGCATCAATGCTTCCTCCTTTAGCTCTAGAACCAGAAAAAAATTCAATTGTTCTTGATTCATGTGCATGCCCTGGAAGCAAGACAACACAATTAGCTGCAATGATGAATAACACAGGAATAATAATAGCAAATGATGATGATTTTACAAGATTAAATGCATTAAAAGCAAATTTACAGAGAATGGGTGTTTCAAATACAGTAATAACTCTTGGAAAAGCAGAAAGATTTACAGATATAATGTTTGATTATATACTTCTTGATGCTCCATGCTCTGGAACAGGTGTAATAAGAAAATCTCCTAGGACAGCACTAACTTGGAATCCAAATACTGTAAAAAAACTTGCTGGTGTCCAGAAATACTTGATAATGAATTTATTTGAAAAATTAAATAAAAATGGAACTCTAGTTTATTCAACTTGTTCTTTAGAGCCAGATGAAGATGAAGCAGTAATTGATTTTTTATTAAATAGATTTGAAAATGCCAAGCTTGATGAGATAAAACTAGATATTAAAAAAAGCAAGCCTGTTCTTGAGTTTGAAGGTGTTAAATTCAATAAAGAAATTAAAAAATGTCTTCGTATCTTTCCACAAGATAATGATACAGAGGGGTTTTTCGTTGCTAAAATAAGAAAATTATAATAATTTTAATTCTCTGAATATTTTTATTGTTTTTTCTGAATCTCCAATAGGATTAGGACTTTCATTTATTATTGTAATATTTTCAATCTTGTATTTTTTAATAGCCTGCCCTAATTTTTCTATTTCTTTTTCATCAGTTAACTTATGATTTTTCTCACCTTTAATACCATAATCAATACCAGAAAAGTGTGCATGAATATCCTTGAAATCTTTAATTTTCTCGCACATTTCTTCATAAGTCATTTTACCATTGCTCCTTGCTAATTGATGTGCAAAGTCAATGCAGAAATAGCATTTAGTTTCTTTAACTAGATTAAAAATTTCATCTAAAGAACCAAAAACATTTACTTTGCCTGTTGTTTCAGGTGCAATTTTAACATTCCATTTTTTCTCATTAATATAATCAACAATTTCATTTATATTCTCTTTAATTATATTATAAGTTTCTTCTTTTCCTAATTTACCATAAAATCCAGGATGAAAGACAACACACTTTGCATTTAGATAATGAGCTTTTTCACAACAATCAAGAATTCTTTTTTTGCTTTCCTCTATTTTCTTAAGTTCTGCAGAATTAAGGTTAATATAATAAGGAGCATGAATACTTAACTGCACTTTATTTTCTTTTGCAATCTTTCCAATATCTTCAGCTTGCTTGTTTGACATCCATATTCCATACGTGAAAGGTATTTCCGCGCATGTTATTCCCTGTTTATTATAATATTCAAGATTTTTAGAACATTCCTTTGCTCCGCCAATGCCTGCTGGTCCTATTTTAATCATTTTCTATGCTTGAAGAATTCAATCTGCCTAAATCTTTTCATAACTTTATCATAAGTTCCTTTATCAGCAAGAATTTTTGTTTTCTTCTCATTTAATAATCTAAAATCATATTTGTTAACAGAATATTTTAATTTATTTTTCCCTGGATAATCTTTCCACTTTGTTTCTGATTTTAATTTATATTGTAAAACCATTTATTTATTAAGAACTTTTAATTTAAATACTTTACTTGATTACTCTTCATCTAAATCTTTTTCAGAATCATCATCAGAATCACTTTCTAGAATTTTAAGTATCTTGTCAAGTTTTGCATTGATTTTACTTAATTGTTCTGAGGACCCACCTGATTGAGGTCTACCTCTTGAGTCATCATTACTTCTAAAACATTCATTACAATAAACAGGCTTTCCTTCTGTAGGTTTAAATGGAACTTCACATTCTTTTCCACATTTATCACAGATAACATTATGCATTTCAACAGGTCTTCTTTCAGATCTTCCAGAATCTCTATCTCTAAATCTGCCTCTCTCTTCAAATTCTCTAGGTCTATCCCCAAATCTATTACTAGATCTATTTCTCGGCCTTCCTCTATCCTCTGATCTAAATTTTCCCATGTTTATTTACTCTAATAACAGTTTATAAATATATAGGATTTATATGTTAATACTAAATCTTTAGAAGTTATTTGTCCCCATTATTATTAGATTAATACAAATTTTATTTATAAATTTGATATGTTCGTATATTCTTAGAAAAAATTTATAAACCTAGAAATTTAGTATTAAATAATAAAATAATCAAAAAGAGGTGTTATAATGGCAAAAAAAATGAGTGTTTTAGATTGGATAGCATTTGTTCTTTTGGTTGTTGGTGGCTTGAATTGGGGTCTTGTTGGATTATTCCAGTTAGATCTTGTACAGACAATTCTTGGATCAATACCTATATTAGTAAGTGCTGTTTACGTGTTAGTAGGTCTAGCCGCACTATATATGATTTATAATGCAGCAATGAAAAAATAAGAATTCTTTTTTTTATTTTTTTAATTTTGTATAATAGAAAGTAAATTATTTCATTTTTTCTTTAATCTTAGCAATAATTTCTCTTTTAGCAGTGTTCATTAAATCCTCTTT
>JAHIVQ010000090.1 GCA_018816585.1 Nanobdellota archaeon | reverse complement strand
TTTTCAGATAATAAAAGAGAAAATATTGAAAAACTGGATATGGAGGCAATAAATTTAATACTAAATTTTAAGACAAAAGAGTTCTTGGATTATTGCAGAGATAAAACAATATGTGGTATGTATGGAATTGCCCTTGGTCTTGAAATATTAAAAAATATGGGTGCAACAAAAGCAAGATTATTAAAATATTATACTTCAGGAGATGTAACAAAAGATTATGATAATATGGTTGGCTATGCTTCTATAGTTTTTGAATGAAAAGATTTATAAATATACTTCACTACTTTTTGATAGTTATAAAATGTGGAATAATATTAGAACCAAATTAAAGTATTTTTTACTAGCAACAGCAATATCTCTATCTCCTTGCAGCATTGATGAGGGAAGGATATGGAACTACCTTACCCAAGAATACAGTTACAACTTAACAAAAAAACAACAAAAAAGTCCATCAAATAGGCAGCAAGTACTTTCAGAAATTGAGAAAATAATTGGGAAGGAGTTTAAAAATGAGGTAGATTTGTCGAAATATTTTGAAGAGCAAAATAAAATGTTTATAATAGCAAGATTAGATGACAAAGATGACTATCAAGTCATATCTGGACAAATATTATATAATGAACAAGTAAGATACCCAGAAAATAATAATTTAAGCTATGAAATAATAGAGTTTATACCAAATAACACCAATTCAGACAGTTTTTTATCCTTTTGGTATAATAATAGAATATATCTCAATCTAAAAAAAGCAAGAGAACACCTAAAAAAGATAGATATACTAGATGTGCCCTCTTACAAGCTTGAAAATGCCAAAAAAATAAATAATTTGCTGAAGAAAAGGTCCAAAAAAAATAACACTTCTAAAGAAGAGGAAGGAATTAAAATGATAAAAAATTGTGTAATTATTCATGAATTATCCCACACTTTTGGGGCAGATGAAAAAGAAGCAGTAGACACAGAACTAAAATATTGTGATAAAGACTGGGTTGTGTATATAACCCCATTTAATTATTTAGCAAAATAATTATTTCAATCCCAAACTCTCAGAGTTCCAAGTTTTAGAGGGGTGACATAGACTATCTTTAGATATTACACTATCAATACCACAATTTTTAGATACTAACACTTTACCTGTATGTGTTTCAATATCCATTTTCCAGCTTAAACTAACACACTTACCATCTTCTGTACACTTACAATATGGATCTTTGTCTTTTGGACTACAAGCAAAGCCATACTTAAATATATAACTGTAGTCTGGTGAAATAGATCCAAGAGTCTCAGAACATTCATAGCTATTTGAAACTTTTTCTGTAGCAAAATTATATGTGTTGCTACAAGTATAACTATTTGAATATATTCCATATGCTTTAGCAAAAATATTATCATTCTCACCATAATAAGCGAAAGTTGGGGGAGCCATTTCTTTTTCTAACTCTTTTGTAGAGATATATTGCTCTTCCTTGATTGTTGGTTCTTTAGTGACAACCGGAGATAAATCTATATTTTTGATAACACAATTTGAATTCATGCCATTATTAACAATATCATTTATTACATAACTAATGCTTGCCTTCTCCTTCATAATACTTTCATCTACAATAAAATTCTGATTTTCAAGATTGACTCCTGTAGCAGTCCTTATTGTTTTTATTCTCCAATATACCTTTTTATCACTTCCAAAAAGCCTATCATACTCAAAATATATATAATCCTTTTTTCCAAGAGTACCTATATTATTATCATAATTATTGATAAATTTGTATTCAAGTTGTTGACCCTTAGCAGATCTTTGTATACAGATAGGGGTATTGGGTTTTGTAACACCATTCAAACAATTAGTGTGTTCTGAAGTAGATTTGGAATTTTTTGAGGTTTGGGTTGTTGCCTGACCAGTTGCCTCTGCACTTGAAGTTTCCAAACCACAAATCTGTACATAACTGCTATCATCTATAACATTTCCATTATTTGTAATTAATTTAATAGGAACACAAGACTCTCCATTATTAGGACAAGTTTTTTGGTAACAGATATTATTATCAACTATATCCTTTTCATTTACATCTTTTACAACATCACAATTTGTAACTTTAAAAGTTCCTTGAGTATTAATTAATGCTTGTTGTGCCTTATCAAGATAACCATTACCTGTGATACTTCCCATACTTATATCTAATGATTTGCCTTCTGGAACATCAATAATCCAAGGATTTCCATTTTTAATGCTGATATCTGCATTCCTTGCATTAAATATAAACTCATTATTATTAGCTACAATATAATTAGGAGTATAACCTGTAACTTTTTTTATATTATCTGTTAAAAATAAATCTTCTTTGTCATTATTTTTTATAACAAATTTTAGTTTTGTATCTTCTATTGATGCACCTGTTTTTATTTCAATTCCCTTATCTGTAAATTTAACTTCTCCATTTATCTTATAATTTTGTAAATTAGCAGTTGGATTTCCATTTAGGTCTAAATTAGGAAAACTAAAATCAACACTCTTTTGACTTTTAACTGTAACTTCATAATATTCCTTATTATTTTGGTCTGTCTTTAGATTATAAACAACATTTGTTCCTGGCTGTACTGTATATGCTCTATCTCCAAAGAACATCTCTGTTTGTTTATTAACTTCAAAATCAGCATTCTGCAATTTTCCATCTTCACTAAGAATAAAGCTGGATTTATCTGGATTTATATTTGTATATGTATAATGCTTACCCTTATCAGAAATAGTAACTGCACAATTTTTATCACAATAAAACCTTCCATCAAATTCTGTCTCTTTTCCGGCTTTTATTCCAGCAACTTTTACTTCATTAATTTCTTCATGAATTGTTGCTCCCTCTTCAACTTTTGTTTTATACTTAAGAATCCCATTTTTAATAACACCATCACCCTTATCATTATTATCCATTTCAAGATTATAATCAAGATCTTTTATTTTATCTGTATAACCTTTTATTTCACTAGCTTCTAATATTAAATTTTGAGTTTTTGTATCAAGATTATTATAAATCACTTGTGTTGCTTGTTGTGTTAAAAAAGCAGTTGGATCTTGTATTACTCCTGCGGTACTTATAATATTAGCTAGATCAGGATTATTACTTAATATAGAATTGAATAATGTCTGTTGTGTTGGGATATTCAATCCTTCAGGAGTTAACAAATTTGATGGATTAGTTTGTGCACTAACAGAAACTATACTAAATATTAATAATATCAATAATAATTTTTTCATTTCTTATAATCAACAGCATAGGCATAAATTAACCTATTATCTCCTTTGTCTTTAACTAAGAAAATCTGGGTATTATCTGAAAAGTATCTTTCAACTAAAGCATTATTATTAACAGCTATTTCTGCAACACAGCTTAAGCAAATA